>JAENVV010000262.1 GCA_016650365.1 Acidimicrobiia bacterium | reverse complement strand
GCGTGGCATCACGATCTCGATTTCCCATGTCGAGTATGAGACGGCGAAGCGTCACTACGCACATGTCGACATGCCAGGTCACGCTGACTACATCAAGAACATGATCACCGGTGCGGCCCAGGTCGACGGTGCCATTCTTGTCGTGTCGGCCGCTGACGGCCCCATGCCACAGACCCGTGAGCATGTGCTGCTCGCCCGTCAGGTCGGGGTTCCGAGCATCGTTGTGTTCCTGAACAAGACCGACATGGTTGATGATGAGGAACTACTTGAACTCGTCGAGCTCGAGGTTCGTGAACTTCTGAGCGAGTACGAATTCCCCGGTGACGACGTTCCGGTGATCCGTGGTTCAGCACTCAAAGCCCTTGATGGTGACGAAGCTGCTGCCGAGCAGATCATGGAACTCATGGACGCGGTCGACTCGTACATCCCCGAGCCCGAGCGTGACACCGATAAGCCATTCCTCATGTCGATCGAGGATGTTTTCTCGATCACCGGCCGTGGAACGGTTGTGACCGGCAAGGTCGAGCAGGGGATCTTGAAGGTCAACGAAGAAGTCGAGATCGTTGGCATCAAGCCCACCAGGAAAACTGTTGCAACCGGCATCGAAATGTTCCGCAAGTTGCTTGATGAGGGACGCGCCGGAGACAACGTCGGTGTTCTGGTTCGTGGTGTCGGTAAGGACGAAGTCGAGCGCGGCCAGGTTCTGGCCAAGCCGGGTTCGATTACTCCTCACACCGAGTTCGAGGCTTCGGTCTACATTCTCACCCGTGATGAGGGCGGTCGTCAGAACCCGTTCTTCGCCGGTTACCGTCCGCAGTTCTATTTCCGGACGACCGACGTGACGGGTTCAGTGACCCTGCCGGCAGGTACCGAAATGGTTATGCCGGGCGACAACACGGAAATGACCGTGGAACTTATCGCTCCGATTGCCATGGAAGAAGGCCTCAAGTTCGCCATTCGTGAAGGTGGTCGCACCGTCGGTGCCGGCTTCGTCACGAAGGTGATCAAATAGCTCATCTGAGCTTCGCAGCTCCCGGGCGGGAAATTCCCGCCCGGGTTCTGCAAAACCGAAGGAAACCAGAGAATGCCCTCTGACAAACGACCGGCCATCACGCTGGCTTGCGAGACGTGCAAACATCGCAACTACGTGACGACCAAAAACAAGTCCAACACGAAAGAGCGCTTGGAACTATCCAAGTACTGCTCATGGTGTCGAACACACACCAATCACAAAGAAACTCGCTGAACGAAACGAGGCCCCCGGGGCCTCGTTTCGGTGTGCGGCGGAGCGAGTGGTTCTCCGCGTTCTGCTGCTCGCCTTTCGGGTGATTCGGACTAGCTGCAAGTAAGTACGGGATTCTCAAAACAACACGGATGTGCTTAGTGGTACCGTGTCCAGCACTGAACCTGCGGGCGGAATTTGTGGGTCTCAAGAAAGGACGGCCACCCGGCCGTCCTTTTCTTTTTGCAGCTGGACCGGGTTAGAGCAACGCTGTGAATCCACGCAGTGTGACCGCTGGTACGCACCTCCCAGAGTCGTTAGGTCCGGTTGGGGGGGAAGGCCCCGTCGTCGGAAGGTGGCCGGTAAAAAGGCTGGTGGAGCGTTACAGACTGCATGGTGGTTTGGTAGTAGGAACCGGGCCCGGGTTGGACTGACCGTCGTATATGGGCCGGGCGGAACGGCGTCGGGCGAGAGGCGCGACTACTGTGAACTCATGAGTATCGATCATCTGGCTGGCCGGTCATATGGACCGTTTTCGGTGGCCGTTACGCCCCAGCTGGTGAGTGCTTATGTGGCGGCCACGGGTGATGATCCGATCCGGTGGACGACATTTGCTCCGCCGTCGATAGCGTCGGTGGCTCTATTCGCCGCAGCTCCCGAATTCTTGTTCGGGTCGGATGTTGGCGACTACAACCGCATTTTGTTACATGCGGATCAGACGTTCGAGTGGCATCGGCCGGTTCTGATCGGCAGTGAGCTGGCCGTTACTGCGACGGTTGAGCGGATTCGCGAACGTGGCGGCATGGCGTTCGTGTCCTTCGGGGCTGCCATTGTGGATCATGGCGGAGAACCGGTGATCTCTTCGTCTTCCACCTTCATCATGTCGCCGGAGGCACCGCCGGCAAGTGATGCCGAACAGGTCGAGCCAGACGTTCATCGGCGCGGTGACAACCAGATAGTCCGCCCCGAGCGGATGCCTTCTGCCGGATCAGCCATCGCACCGGTTTCGAAATCGGCGAGCCGGGCAGACCTGGTTCGCTACGCCTCGGCCTCTTCTGACTTCAATCCAATCCACTGGGATCATGCCACCGCGCGGGCGGGGGGTCTGCCACGGGTTATCTGTCACGGCCTGCTCCTTGCCGCCTGGTTGTTCCAGGCTGCCGGGCGGCACACTGACGCACCCGTGCCGTTGTCCAGGGCGTCCGTCCGGTTCAAGAAGCCGCTCCTGGCAGGAGATAGTGGGCGGATTAGCGGTACCGTAACGGCTATGGACTCGACCGCAGCTCAAGTCGATATGACTCTCGCCTCGGCTGGTGAGGTCTGTGTCACTGCCCAGGTGCGGGTGACTCGATGAGTTCGCACCCGATTCACCCCAACGATCACTGGGTGGAGGCCGCTCAGTCAGGCGACCGGGACGCCTTTCGCCAACTCGTTGAGCAGAATCAGCGGGATGTCTACACGTTGGCCGTTCGACTCGTGCGCGACCCCCATCTCGCCGAAGATGTCGCTCAGGAGACGTTCGTCCGTGCCTGGCGAGCCCTGCCGGCGTTTCGCGGGGATGCGGCCTTTTCAACGTGGCTGCATCGCATCACCGTCAATACGGCCTGGACTCACCGGCGCCGCCAGAAGCGTCACCGGCATGCCGACATCGACGAGGTTCGAACGGTTGTAGACGAAACTCGCCGACACAACCCCGGTCATCTTGACGACACGCTCCATCTGGCGGTGGCGTTGCGTGAAGCGCTCAATACGCTGACAGCCGAACAGCGAATGGTGGTGGTCCTCAAAGACGTCGAAGGCTGGTCGCATCTTGAGATCGCTGAGGCGCTCGGGATTACCGCCGGCGCCGCCAAGGTGCGACTGCATCGGGCCAGACGACGCCTTCGGGCTCTCCTTGTGGATGTCGACTGGTGAATCTCGATCGGATTGGAGCCGCGGCCGCTTCGCGGACCTATCAGATGCGCTGTCGATCGATCGGAAGACTGCTTCCCGAATACATCGGTTCGTCAACGCCGCTACCCGAATCGATCGCCACCCACTTGTCGTCCTGTTTGGTCTGTCGAAGCGAGGCCGATCGACTTCGACAGATTGCCAAACTTCTTGAAGAGGGTCGGAGGTACTCCTGGACTCCGCCGGCTTCGCTCGTCGACGCGGTAATGGGGCGCCTTGATGACCCGTATAAGTCACGCTCATGGGGAAGGCTGGCGGTTGCGGCCGGGCTGGCCGTTTGTGTTGGAGTTGCCCTGGCGGCGGTCGGTTCGAGACGGAATCCCCTGGTTTCGCGGTCCGATCCGGACGCGTAGTTCCGTCTCGGCTTTACAGTTCGACCTTTGGATTCGTATACTTGCTTACCGCGCCTGAAATTCCCCTCCAGAGGGGTGTAGCTCGAACTGGCAGAGCGCCGGTCTCCAAAACCGGAGGTTGTGGGTTCGAACCCCACCACCCCTGCTTCACGGACAGAATGAGGAACCAACAAGATCATGAACCGAGATCAACGCCGCATCCAAGATCGTGAGCAACGGCGTCTTGAAAGGGCCGCACAGCAGGAGAAAGAATCGCAGGCTGGAAAGTCTGCTGTTCAGCGCGCCGCTGCCAAGCGGGCTGCCCCGGCCACGAAGGCCAGGGAACCCTTTTTCCGGCGTGTCTGGCACTTCCTCAAGGAAGTCCGGGCGGAACTGAAGCGAGTGTCGTGGCCGACCCGGGAGCAGATGGTGGCCTTCACCACCGTGACGATGATCACCACCGTCGCGCTGACCGCATTCGTGTTCGCGATTGACATAGGTTTTAAAGCGGGTCTTCTGTACATCTTGGAGTTGGGAATATGAGTGACATCGCGCAAGACGACGCGGTTGAAGAGATCGAAGAAGCTGAGGCTCCCGAACTTGACGCCGCGCCGACGACTGACGTAGACGGCGAGGTCGCGGTCGAATCGGTCGTGGCCGAGGTCGTCGAGCCGCTTGCGGACGCCGTACCTGCCGAAGCGGAACCCGTCGTAGCCGAACCGGCCGAGGTCGTACCGGCCAAGCCGGTCAGCCCTTACGACAAGCAAGGCGACTGGTATGTGATCAACTCGTATTCCGGGTATGAGAACAAAGTCAAGATGAACCTGGAAACCCGTACGAAGTCCATGCATCTTGAAGACCGCATCTTTGAAATCGTCATCCCGATGGAAGACGTCGTCGAAATCAAGAATGGCAAGAAAGAGACCGTACAACGCAAGTCGTTGCCCGGCTATGTCCTGTGCCGCATGTATCTCGATGACGACACGTGGTATGCCGTTCGTAACACGCCAGCCGTCACCGGATTCGTTGGTTCGGGTACGAAGCCCGTTCCACTGTCCCGGCGAGAGGTAGAACGGTTCCTCGGTGGCGCCGAAGTCGACGAAGAGGCCAAAGCTCCGCAATTCAAACCCGAGTGGGAAATGGGCGATTCGGTCAGGGTTGTGGTTGGGCCATTCGCCGATTTCAACGGCATCATCGAATCCATCAACCTCGATCAGTCCAAAGTCACCGTTCTCGTCGACATCTTTGGGCGAGACACTCCACTGGAATTGGGTTTCACCGACATTCAAAAGAACTAACCAAACATTCGGGGAAGCCTCGGCTTCGCCTTCAGGCCTGATCCGATGGTGGCGTCTTGCTCCGATGCCGGCATCCGCTTCTGATCGGAGCCTGAGAAGCAACCAAACCCTCAAATCAAGGAAACATAATGGGTCGCAAGAGACTGATGACCGTAATCAAACTGCAGATCCCGGCTGGCCAAGCCAGCCCGGCCCCGCCCGTTGGTCCGGCGCTTGGTCAGCACGGTGTCAACATCATGGACTTCGTCAAGGCGTACAACGAGGCAACGGCGAAGCAGACCGGGACCATCATTCCGGTGGAAATCTCGGTCTTTGAAGATCGGTCATTTACGTTTATCACCAAGACGCCGCCGGCACCGGTTCTACTCCGTCAGGCTGCGCGCCTTGAGAAGGGTTCCGCCACGCCTCACACCGTCAAGGTGGGATCGGTCACCCGTGACCAGGTACGTCAGATCGCCGAGACCAAGATGATCGACCTCAATGCCAATGACATCGAGGCAGCCATGAAGATCATCGAGGGCACCGCTCGTTCGATGGGCATCACTGTCAAGGGCTGATCGCCTGATTCTTCGAATCAGGTTGCAGTTTTGGCTCGCCAAAACTGCTGCGGTAGCAGGGACGGCTTTGCCGAAACTGCGGATAATTTAGAGAGCGTATACGTGGGAGGCTTCGGCCGCTTGGACCACAGCCTGATTCGAAGAATCAGGATGCACTTTCGGCTTTGCCGAAACTGCGAGAAGTTAGAAGCAAAGAGACGATTACGTGGGAGGCTTCGGCCGCTTGGACCACAAGGAGAAAGTAGACATGGCCGGTAAGAAGACGGTTGAAGCAAAAAAGCGGTATGACGACAAGAACGATTATGAGGCCGAAGAGGCGTTTGAGCTCGTCAAGTCTCTGGCATCGGCCACGTTTGACGAAACCGTCGAGGTGGCGTTTCGACTTGGCATCGACCCTCGCAAAGCCGATCAACTGGTGCGAGGAACCGTGTCGCTCCCGAACGGAACCGGAAAGACGGTCCGCATTGCAGTGATCGCCTCATCCGAAAAACACGCGGAAGCTGAAGCAGCCGGTGCCGATCTCGTTGGTGGCGAAGAGCTTGTTGCGGAACTTACGGCCGGCCATGCCCTCGACTTCGATTTGATGATCGCCTCACCCGACATGATGGCCAAAGTAGGAACGCTCGGTCGAGTGCTCGGACCACGAGGCTTGATGCCTAACCCGAAGGCTGGCACCGTGACCCAGGACATCGGCAAGGCCGTAACCGAATTCAAGGGCGGCCGTATCGAATACCGCAACGACAAATTCGGCAACGTGCATGTCCCGATCGGCAAGGTCTCGTTCGAGGCCGACAAGCTGTTCGAGAACTTCGTAGCGATCTCTGGCGAAATCAGCCGCGCCCGCCCGGCTGCCTCAAAAGGTGTCTACATCCGAAACGTCTCGGTGGCATCAACGATGGGCCCCGGTATCCGGGTTCAGCCGTATGTGCCAAAGAAGAAGGCTTAGCGTTTCCTGATCGTCCGATAGTTTTCGTTGGCCAACCGTCCGACGATGTTGCAGTTGCCTGAGCGTGGGCTCGAACCGGACGTTTCGCCGCCCGTCCAATCAAGAAGAACGCCCGGGCTGCGGACCGGGCGTTCTTCGATGTGGGGATGACGTTCGCTGAGCAGAGTCAGGGCTTTCGCCGGAGCTGTTCGCAACCGCGCAGGGTAGGGTCCACGATTGCTCTGAGAGAGTGGGTCGCTCCTGCGACTTGCCCGACAGATCTGTCTGCGTTAGGAAGGTCTTAGTGGTTTGTCTGTCTGACAGCCTTTCCGTTGTCTATCCCCGCCCGGTGTGATGCCCCGGGTATCTGTTTCGACTATCGCGCCTCTTCCCGAACCTGTCTACGGCGAATTTCATGGAATGCCACGGCGCGTGAAAGTTCGGGAGAGAATGGCCTCATCCGGTCACGGCGCGTGAGTGCGTCTGAAGAAAACCCGTGGATATGACACAGAGAAGTCCTGCCGGTATGCTTGCAGGCACAACTCCAAGCCTGGTCAAAAGACCAGTCTTCGACCCCAGACCGTCGGACCCTTTGAGGTCAAAAGAGCGACAAGCTCGTCCTACGCAGGTTGAAGCCCTCCTCTGAGGTTCTTCGTTCTGCGGTCGAAGAACCTTTTCCTATTGAGGAGGAGTCTATGCCACGACCTGAGAAGGTCCAGGCAGTTGAAGAGATCAGAGACCGGTTGGGCTCGGCGCGGGCTACTTACCTCGCCGAGTACCGTGGGCTGAGCGTCAACCAGCAGCAGAAGCTCCGTCGGGCGCTTCGGGCAGCTGGTGGTGAGTTCAAGGTTGTCAAGATGTCGTTGGCTCGTCGAGCCGCCGATGAGCTTGGGATCGAATTTGGTGATGACCTCACGGGTCCCACCGGTTTGGCCTTCGCTGATACTGACGCCGTTTCGATCGCCAAGGTCCTTCGGGATTTTGCGAAAGAGAACGACGCATTGGTTATCAAGTCAGGCGTTCTTGGCACTGAGATGCTGACCCCTGAGTCGGTGACCAAGCTCGCTGACATTGAGCCTCGCGAAGTCCTGTTGGCCAAGATAGCTGGTGCTGCCAAGGCACCGTTGGTCAACTTTGCCGGGATGCTCCAGTCGTTCACGCGCGATGCCGCGTCGCTGTTCTCGCAACTGCTTGAAAAGAAAGAAACCGACCCCGCTTCCCAGGATGCGCCCGCTTCGCAAGACGCGGCCGAACCTACGGAAGCTACCGCTTCTCAAGAGGCGACCGACACAGACGGAGAGGCTCCTGCTCAGGTAGAGGCCGCTGCTGACGAAGAAGTCGTTTCTGAACCGGCAGCCGAGGCTGACGAAGAAGTTGTGACCGAACCAGAGACCGAGGCGCCAGTCGCCGAGGCCGCCGAGGAGGAATAACCATGGCGAAAACGAAGATGAGTACAGACGACCTATTGGACGTCTTTGGAGAAATGACCGTCCTGGAACTCAAAGATTTCTTGGATGCGTTCGAAGAGAAGTTTGAGGTAACTGCTGCCGCTCCGATGGCCATGGCGATGGCTCCTGCTGCCGCCGGTGATGTTGTCGTCGAGGAAGAAAAGGACGAGTTCGATGTTGTCCTGACCAGCCCCGGTGACAAGAAGATCCAGGTCATCAAAGAGGTCCGTGGCATCACGAACCTTGGTCTCAAAGAGGCCAAGGATCTCGTCGAAGCGAACGGTACCGTTCTTGAAGGTGCCAGCAAAGAAGATGCCGAAAAAGCCAAAGCGACCCTTGAGGCTGCCGGCGCCAGTGTCGAACTTCGTTAGTTCGACCACGGCCAATTGAAAAGAGGCCCGGCATCTGCCGGGCCTCTTTTTTATGGGTCGCTCGACGAGCTTGGCGGCGAGAATTCGAGGCAGCTCGTTGAAGGGTGGTTACCCGATGACCCCGCGAATCGGACCGCATGGGGTTATCGGTGGCTAGCCGAACAGTGGCCGGTTGATGGCATCCATGATGGCCCGGGCGACCGCCTTGGTGGCACCATCTGACTTCACGCGAGCGGTACCGACGTAGACGTTCTCGCCGTTGTCGACCCGTACCAGGGCCAGAGCAATCGGCTTTGACTGCACGTCGGTGATGGCGAGCCCGGCGAAATCGACGTCGAGTTGTCGGTCGCTGGCGACCTTGGCAGCTTCGAGCGTCGCCCGGCAAACGATGTCGAGGTGAGTGGAGGCATCGGCGGGTCCAGTGGCCTGGCCGCGGAACTCCTCGTTGTTCCTGATGAGAACGGCTACGACCGTCAGGCTTTCGCCATCGCGTTGTTCGTCGATCATGATTAGTTCGGGTCGCATAGCCACGATGATAACCCTTCGCTATCAGCCTTGGTCGCTTTCGCGATTCGATCCTTGAGCGAGCGCAGGATAAGCATCCCGGACAGTTACCATGCGTTCGATGGACACCCTCCTTCCTCCAGCGGTTGATACCAGGACGCCCGACCGCCCGGCGCGTTGGCCGGTCGTCCTTGCGGTCGTCATCGTGATCGCTGCAATATTGATCGGTGTCGGTGCGTCGGTCACGCTTCCGTACTATTCATTTTCACCCGGTCCGGCATACGAAATCGATGATCTCGTCACGATGGCCAACCCGGACCCGATTGACGGCGAGTTCTATATGCTGACGATCTCGCTGTCTCCGGTTTCGGTGATCGAGTATGCGTTGGCCCAGTTCGAGAGCTCCGTCGACATTATTCCCCGTGAGGCGGTTCGACCGGTCGGTCAAACCGATGAGGAGTACCGCGCCAGGAATCGGCTTTCGATGGACGAGTCCAAGACCAACGCCGTCTACGTGGCGCTCAATTACCTCGGATATGACGTGACCGTCAGTGGCGATGGTGTGCTTGTGGCCGGGCTCACCGAGGGCTCACCGGTCGAGGGCGTGCTTCTGCCTGACGATGTGATCGTCAAGGTCGATGGTGTCCCGGTAATGACTTCCGGCGATCTGACGTCGTTGATTGGTGAGCGTGCCGTCGGCGACGAGGTCGCCCTTGACCTTCTGCGCGACGGGGAGCCGGTCTCGCTAACGGTGACGCTCGTCGAGCATGTGTCCGATCCATCCCGGCCCATGGTCGGGTTTCTGGCTACCACCTACAACTGGCGTTATACGTCGGGGATCGACATAGAGATCGATACGACCAATGTGGGAGGGCCTTCGGCGGGTCTCATGTACACGCTAACCCTGATTGACATGCTGTCCGAAGAAGACCTGGCGGGCGGCCGGGTCATCGCCGGCACCGGCACGATTGACCTTGATGGCTCGGTTGGACCGATCGGGGGTATCCGCCAGAAGGTCGTCGCCGCCCAGGCGACCGGAGCGGATGTGATGTTCGTCCCTGCCGACAACTGGGATGAATTAGAGGGATTTGACGTAGACATCGAGAAGGTTCGGGTTGAGACATATCTCGACGCGCTCGCGTACCTGACCGGTCAACAGTCGTGATTTCGGTCTGAAAGCGCCGGATATCGACACGGGGCGCGGTATCGTGGCGCCCATGTCCACCGGCTTCGAAGATTCGCCGACCTTCTCGACCAAACTACGAGGGTTTGATCAGGGTCAGGTCAACTCATACATCGAGGGCCAGGCTGCTCGCATCAGTGAACTGGCTCGCGAAAAGGACGCGCTCCTTGCCCGGCTCGAGCAAATGGGCGAGACCTCGATCGACTTCAACTCGTTCGCAGACGAACTCAGACACATTCTTGAGGCAGCCCATCAAGCCGCTGACACATTGCGAAATCGAGCCACCAGTGAGGTGACCGCCTGGCGTGATTCGGCTCACAAAGAGATCGAGCTGTCTCGTCGGGAGGCCGGCGAAGCGGCCGAGAATTTGCGGCGCGACGCCTGGATTGCTGCTGAAACGCTCATCGAGCAGTCTTTGGACGAGGCAAAGCATGCCGTTGAAGAGGCGGCTCGGGAAGCGCTGGCCATCGTTGGCAAAGCCGAACGTGACGCTCATCGAATCCAGTCGAATGCTCGCCGCGAGAGCGAAGAGCTCATGAGGCTGGCCCGAATGGAATCGGAGCGGCTCCTGGTCGACGCCCGCGCCCAACATGATGAGATCGTCGAAAAGGCGAGAACCCAGGCCGATGCTGCTCAGGAACGAGCTCGATCGCTGGAAGTTCGCCGGGTTGAGCTACTTTCTGAACTCGACTCCGTTCAGGTCGCCGTGGCTCGCCTCGAAGATGACTTGAAGCGTAAACGCGAAGAACTTGAGGCCGCCCCTCCGGCCGCCGCGTATGTCGACTCCTCCGTAAAGGTTATCGAAAAGCCTTCGGCCGATAGCCCTGGCTGGGATTCGGACGGCATCAAGCTTATTCCTGCGCCAAAGCGAGTCGACACTCCGAATGCCGCTCCAATCGATGCCTCCGAAATGGCCGAGGAGGTTCGCCGGCTCAACGCTCCTCGGGTGCCCGACGAACCTGAGGAAGCAGAGTTCTCGATAATCAAGATCATCCCGGCCAAGCACGACGAAGTCGAAGGGACGGACGTCACTGCTCAAGACGAGACCGGCGAAGATGAGACTGCTGCTAAGGAGCTTGAACCCGGTGATGACGCAACCGCCACTGCCGACGAAGTCGACTCCGGTGAACAGACCGTGGAAACTCCGCAGGTCGAGGCTGCTGCGGAAGAGACGGTGCAGCCGGCCGAGCCTGACCCGGACGACTTAGGCGGGCTGTTCGCGGCGTTGCGTGAAACAGCCGAAATTCTGGTCGTGACCGCCGCGGTGGCCGAGAGCGATGTTCAGGAACAGGTTCACGACGCCCGTCAGCTGGACACGGATGAGGAACCGACCCAAGTGGACCGCCTGGTGGCCGCTACCGTCGAGGCCCCCGCGGATGCCCTTGAACTGAGGGATCATCTGTTGCTGCCGATTATGAATCGGGTCCTTCGCGACATCAAGCGCCAGCTCACCGAGGCCCAGAACATCGCCCTCGAGCACATGCGAGTTGCAGAAGACGAGTGGGAGCCGGATGTCGCCGAACTGACCGAACGGGTTCATGGTGGCCTGACAATCGTTGCTCAGGAATCGTTCGCGGCTGGCTATGAAGCAGTCGAGGAGATGACCGGCTCGAATCCGGGCCGACCCAAGTCGCACAAGTCTGATATTCCCAATGTCAGCGTTGAGTTTGCCGAGGCCATCGCCGCCGATCTGGTTACGGCGGCTTCCAAAGGGGACGGTCCACGCGCCGCAGCCTCGGCCGTTAGTCGGGCCTACCGCGCCTGGCGGACCGATACTGCCGAACGGCGGGTGCGGGCTATCGCTCGGGCCGCCTACCACCGGGGGATTGCCAGGGCTCTCGTTAGCGTTGAGGCACCCACGATGGTGTGGGCTGTGGCCGGACGAGGTTGTATCGAGTGTCGCACGATGGCCGAGGCCGGACCGGTCTCACCAAGCCGTGGGTTCGCCGGTTCTGTGGTGCCTCCACTTCACAACGAATGCTCTTGTACGGTCGTACTCGACGCATGAGTTTTGAATCGCCATAGAATGGCGGTTCATGATCTCTAACTCATCACCATCAACCGGGGCTCCTCGTCGGCTCAATCTGGTCATCATCGCGGTTGTTCTCTTTGCGGCCTACGAGGTTCTCCGGAGATTGGCCGTTTTGTGGACCGACTACTTGTGGTTCGATTCGGTCAATCTCACGTCGGTTTGGTGGACCCTTAATGGAAGTCGGCTGGCACTTGGAGTCGTGGGTTTCGTACTCTCGTTTGTGATCCTGTATTCGAACCTCTATGCCGCCGAAAGGATTTCACCCCGCTTCGATCTGCTGGTGATCGAGGGGCAGGACGAAATGATCGAGCGCTTCAACGACTGGTTGGAGCCACGCATGCGCCGGATCCTGCTGCTGATCGCTGGCGTGTTCGCCCTCCTGAGTGCCGGATCAACGGTCGATTGGGCGCTCCCAGCCCTGCAGTTCCTGAACCCGGAGTCGTTCGGGAAGCTCGATCCGGTGTTTGGAAACGATCTTTCGTTGTATGTGTTCCAGTTGCCGTTCATGCGAATGGTCAACGTTTGGCTTTTCACCCAACTGGTCATCACGCTGATTGTGGTGGCGGTTATCCATTACCTCAACGGCGGCATCAAACTCCTACCCGACCGCCCGCCCGAGGTGCGCCCGGGGGTCAAGTCACATGTCAGTGTGATCCTGGCAGCCTTGGCTTTCACGAAGGCCTGGGGATATTTACTCGACTCATATGATCTGCTCGACGCTCCGGGAGAGCCGTACCGGGGGGCTTTCTTTACCGATGTCAACGCACAGATCCCGGCCAACCGGCTTCTCGCCATTGTGGCTTTGGTTGCGGGGTTCGTCTTCTTGGCGAATATCTGGCAGAAGCGTTGGCTGTTGCCCGCCGTCGCCGGGGGCGGGTGGCTGGTGGTGGCCCTCATCGTCGGGGTGGCGTATCCGCAGATCGTCGAACGGTTCCAGGTATCGCCGAACTTCATTACCAAGGAGACCCCGTACGCCGAACAACACATGGAGTTTACGAAGCTCGGGTTCGACCTTGCCGATATCGAGGTTGTTGAATTCCCGGCGACCAATGGGCTGAGCGCCGCCGACTTGCCGAACAATTCTGACACTGTCGAGAATCTCCGCTTGTGGGATCCCGTGGTGCTGGCGTCGACCTACCGGTCGTCCCAGGAGCTTCGTCCGTACTACGAGTTCGACGACATCGACGTAGATCGTTACGAGCTCAACGGGCGCGAGACGCAGGTTGAGCTTGGTGTTCGTGAAATGGTTGCTGACGAGCAGTCGAGTGGATGGGTCAATGAACACCTGGTCTTTACCCACGGATACGGGATCGTGGTGTCGCCTGCCAACGATGTCACCGACCAGGGAAAGCCCGACTATTTGGTCAAGGACATTCCGCCGCTGTCAGAGGTTCCCGAGCTCGAAGTCGATGAGCCGCGGGTCTATTTCGGGGAACTGCTTGAAGCCGGGACGTTCGTTTTTGCCAACTCGGACGAGCGTGAAGTCGACCCCGACCCGACGTTCTCGTCGTATGAGGGGGAGGGTGGCATTCCGCTGGGAGGATTCTTCCGTCGGGCAGCGTTCGCGTTGCGTTTTACCGATTTCAACACGCTCATTTCGGGCCAGATTGATGGTGAGAGCAAGGTCATGATGCGCCGGAACATCCTGGATATGGTGGCGACCACCGCCCCGTTCCTTCGCACGGATTCAGATCCATACATGGTTGTGGTTGATGGACGTATGCAATGGGTCATCGACATGTATTCGGTGTCTGATTCGTTCCCGTACTCTCAGTCGGCGGCGACTGGCCGCCTGGCCGCCGTCCCACGGAGCTTCCCCGGACTTCCGTTGCCAACCCGCTTCAACTACGTCCGCAACTCGGTGAAGGCCGTCGTCGATGCCTATGACGGCTCGATGACTTTCTATGTTGTCGAGGACACCGACCCGATTATTCAGTCGTGGGAGGCGGTCTTCCCCGAGATGTTCACGGATCAGTCCGAGATGCCTGATTCCCTTCGCGAACACTTGCGATACCCGGAAGACCTGTTCCGGGTGCAGGCGGATATGTATCAGCTTTATCATGTCGACGAGGTTCGGGAGCTTCTTGAGAACTCGGACCCCTGGGCGGTGGCCGCCGATCCCTCCACATCTGAGCTTGAAATCACCCGGTTCCTTGCGCAGCTAACGGCGGCTGAACAGGCCCTCCAGAACCGGACGATGTTGCCGTACTACTTGCTGATGAAGCTCCCCGGCGAGGATCAACTTTCCTTTTTGATCATGCAACCGTTCGTGCCCGAGAACAAAGAAAACATGATCTCTTTCCTCATCGCCAAGAGTGATCCTGGTCGGTACGGCGAGTTCATCGACTTCCGATTACCCGCCAATGCCCAGTTTGACGGCCCTGGCCTGGTTGGAAAAGACATCAACCAGGATTCGGACTACTCGGCGCTACGCACCCTGCTCGGGCAAGAGGGATCGACGATCATCCAGGGTCAGATGCTCATCGTGCCGATCGAGGAGTCGATCATCTTCGTGCAACCGATATACCTCCAGGGCGATGGAGAGAACACCATTCCCGAGTTCAAACGGGTGGCGGTGGTGTTCGAGAATCGGATCGCCATCGGCGAGACGCTTGACCAGGCCCTGGCGCTCACATTCCCGGGCTACGAGGCCGGAATCGATATCACACCGATCACGGATGTGCCCATTGGGGAGTTGCCTACGGAGGTAGCCGACCTCGTTGCGGCGGCTGACGCGGCGCTTAACGCCGCTCAACAGGCTCTCAACGCTGGCGACCTCGGTACCTACCAATCGAAGGTCGACGAGGCCCGTGACCTGATCACCGAAGCGCTAAGCAAACTCGCCGAGACCCCCGCGCCGTAGCGCTGGCCAGTTCGCCTGGTCGTCCATGGTGGGCTTTCTTCCACAGACATGTACCGCGATACCTCGCCTGACATACTCCAGGCGACATTGCAGCCAACGCAGCATGGTTAGGCGACGACTCGGCCGGGGCTGACGATTAACCGATGTTGCCTACCCCGGTCCGTTCCATGTCGCCCCATTCGAGTTTGCCTTGTCGCCAGAACAGTGACCGGAATCGCCACCAGACTGTGCGCTGACGGGGCCCGAAGTTCTCGAGAATGGCGGTCCTAAGGAGGCGTAATGCGTCGCGCGGCGAATTGAAGTGTCCGTATCGTTCGTCGAGGTAGAGCGAAGCCAGAGAGTTGAGCACGGCGATCAGGAGCGTTACCAGGAGGAGCCCGATCACCAGGGCAGGCTCGATTTCGGAGCGGACCAGCGTGAGGGGCATGATGATCCACCCGAGCGCTTCTAGGATCGGTGCGACGAATTCGAATAGGAAAAAGGCCGGCCAGGCGACCATGCCGATGAACCCGTAGCGTGGGTTGAAGAGCATCTTTCCGTGATCTTGGATCACCTGCCTGAGGCCACGATGCCAACGGATCCTTTGTTTACGCAGCACCGGTGCCGTTGACGGCACTTCGGTCCACACGACGGCATTGGGGGCATACACGATTCGGTAAGGCCGGCCTGCTTCCCGCTGGGTGCGATGCAAGCGTATGGTGAGATCCAGGTCTTCGCCAAGGTGGTGTTGGGGGAAGCCGTGTGCTTCGATCACGGCCTGTTTGTTGAACGCCCCGAACGCCCCTGACACGAGCAGGAGGCCGTTCATGAAAGACCAGCCAGGCCGCGATCCGAGAAAGGACCGTTGGTATTCGACGACCTGGGTCAGTTCCAAAAGAGACTTGGGGAGACTGGATTCAGTCACCCTTCCCATCGATACCTGGCACCCGTTGAGCGGTCGAATGTTTCCACCCACTGCCACTGTGTGACCTCGGTCCTGAACAAAGGGCCGCATCACCCGGATCAGTGAATCCTCTTCGAAGATCATGTCGGCGTCGGTCACGACCACATACGGAAACGTCGACGCGTTGATGCCGGCGTTGAGAGCGTCGCCCTTTCCACCGTTTTCTTTGTCTACGACAGTGAGCGGAATGGCGAGAGTCGACTTGTAGATGGCCCGGATCGGGGCGTGCGCCAGGTCGGGCCGAATCGGCAGGTCGACCCTTCGAAGCTTGAACGCCTCTATGAGACGCTCAAGGGTGTCGTCGGTTGACCCGTCGTTGACGACGATTAATTCGTAGCGAGGATACGAAAGAATGGTTCGCGATCGGACGGATTCGACGATGCCGGCGTCTTCGTTATAGGCGGGAACGATCAGCGAAACCGGCGGTGTCGAAGGGGATCGGAGCATGTCTTCGACCCGACCGTATTTGGCCGTTCGGGCGTCGCGCACGAGGGCTCGGGAAGAGAGAACCAGCAGGACCAACGTCTGGATCTCCATGGCGATGAAGAATCCCAGGATGATGAGTGAAATGGTCCGTAACACTCAGGTCACCTCGTCGGGGCTTGTGGCAGGCTGGTAGAGACCGGCGAATCTGGCGGCCGACGATGGATCGTCATGTACCTTCGGTCCCCTGGCCATGAGCTGGGCACGCGCTGCATCAGCGGCGTATCGGTCTTCGTGGTCGAGTGTATCGAAGAGTGCCTCAAT
>JAENVV010000261.1 GCA_016650365.1 Acidimicrobiia bacterium | reverse complement strand
CCGACCGACCACATCGGAGCCCTTGGCCTGGATGCCGCACGTGCCCGAACCAGGAATAGTGCGACTTCTCGACGATATGGGGGTGGACAAGCGGGTAGGACATTTGAACGATCTGCCGGTTGTACTCATCGATATGCCAGACACCGACTCGGTAGTCGGAGCCCATCGGGCAATCTTTGAACGCCTCCTTCCTCGGGTTGATGTCGTCTGGTGGGTGGTCGATCCCGAGAAATACTCGGACCGCCTCTTGCATCGTGATTTCCTGGGACCGCTCGCCGATTATCAGGGGCAATTCCGGTTTGTGTTCAATCAGATCGATCGGCTTTCATCCGTCGAGTTGCGTGAGGTTCTCCAAGACTTTGAGAGCAAGCTGAAGGAGATCGGGATTTCGGCCCCGGTCATTATCCCGGTGGCGGCCAGCCCACCGAACGGGTTCCCGGTTGGGATAGATCGCCTGGTTGATGCGCTCGTCGAGCTTGGAGACGCCAAACGGGCCGTTACCGCCAAGACCCTTGTCGATATCCGACGGGCCGGTGCGACCATCGCTGCCGTAACCGGGGTGACCGGTGAAGGAATCGGATTTGAAGCCCAGTGGGAGACGGCAAGATCTGAGGTCGTCACTGGTCTGGTCGACATGGTGGTGGCGGCCGACGTGGCAGAAAAAGCCGAAGCCGAGGGCGCCGCGGTGGCGCTGCGTACCGGAGTGGGACCAATTGGCCTGGTGATCACCCGACTTCGGGACACCAGATTGGCGAGAGCGCTTGGTTTGTCTTCGCGCGACGGACTCGCCAATGAATCGGCCAGGGAGTGGGCTTCGAGGCCAGGGCGCGATACGGCACTCGGGACGATGGAATCTCTCGTGTCACAGGTCGCCTTGGCGGCTGGCGGACCCTATGCCAAGGCCATTCGATCACAATTCGATACCGAGCGTCTCACGGATGCGGTCGACAAGACGGTCGACCGGGCCCTGCATCGAGCCGGCCAGGCCAAACTCACCGGGCGCTCCTGGTGGGCGTCGATAGCGGCTATCAAATGGCTTCTGACGCTTGCGGTCATTTGGGGAGGTGTGTGGTGGTACGCGAGTCCTCCGGTTCGCGGTTCGGTTCCATGGTCGGTGGTCCTCGTCGTGGTCGGGTTGGTGGTTGGTCTCGGTTTGAGTCGGCTGCTCGATGCCTCCGGGCGGACGCTCGGCAGAGCTCGAATCGTCGAGTTCCGCCAGCAGATGGTCACTGATCTGGATTCGCAGCTTGAGCGCGTGCTTGGGCAACCACT
>JAENVV010000260.1 GCA_016650365.1 Acidimicrobiia bacterium | reverse complement strand
GTCTATCTGCTCTACCTGATTTTGACTGCACTTCCCCAAACCCTCACCGCGATGCGGGCTTCATGAGTACCTGGCTCGTTGACAAGACCAGCGCATTGCTGGATCGCAAAGTCGATCGCCGGGGATTCTTGCGCCGGGCCGCCCTGGTGGGAACGGCATTGGTGGCGTCGCCTCTCAAGTTCACGATGCAGCCGGTGAGCGCCTATGCCGCCATCTGTTCATGCTCAGGGTCTTCCTGCAACTGCTCCGACCTGTGTTGTGACGGCTACACCGAGTTCTGTTGCACGCTGACCGGCGAGAACGGCTGCCCACCGGGGTCGACAGCGGCGGGATGGTGGAAAGCCGACGGTTCGGGATTCTGCACCGTCGGCGGGGTCGGCCAACCCCGCTACTACATCGACTGCAATGCATCGTGTAACGGCTGCACCTGCGGCGGCTCCGGACTTTGTTCCCGGTCGTGTGCGAGCTGCAATTGTGAGTGCGGAAACAAGAGCTGCAAAAACCGCAAAGCCTGCTGTACTTCCTTCCGGTACGGCCAGTGCGGTAACGATGTCACCTGTCTCGGCCCGATCATCTGCCGGGTCATCACCTGCACTCCACCCTGGGTGTGGGACTCGAGTTGCTCGACCACCAGCGCCACCGACAACAACACCCGGTTCCACGATGCCCCTTGCCTGCACCGATCAATCACCTATCCGGCGCTCCCCGGGGTGTACACCGCAGGCAACTGGACACTTAAGAATGGCAACGCGACCGCGTCACCAAACACCAACTTCTCCTACGGTCTATCCAACGAGATACCCGTCATGGGCGACTGGAACGGGGACGGCACCCGCACTCCCGGAGTCGTCAGGAACAGCCGGTTCGGACGCCTGGGAGACGAAGTGCTCTGGTGGCGTCTCAAGAATTCGGTCGGTGGTGGCCAGCCCGACCTGATCTTCTCCTACGGAAGGCCAGGAGATATCCCGATCGTGGGCGATTGGAATGGAAGCGGCGTCGAAACCGTCGGTGTCATTCGCGGGAACGAGTTCAGACTTCGCAACGCCAACGGCACGGGCGAGCCCGACAATGTCTTTACGTTTGGCCTGGTGGGCGATCAGTTCATCGTTGGGGATTGGGACGGAGACGGTGTTGCGACGCCGGGTTATGTCCGCAACGGAACCTGGTACCTGCGCAACTCCAACTCCGCCGGCCAGCCCGACATTGTCTTCAACTACGGCCTGCCCACGGACACCCCGATTGTCGGCGACTGGGACGGCAACGGCTCAGACACCCCAGGGGTCATCCGGAATGGGACCACCTGGCTACTGCGCAACGGCAACTGGACCGGCGGTGCAAGCATCTCGCTGGAAATGCCTCCGGGTACCCCGTTGGTCTGGTCTGCCAGCCCCACTGCCATGCCCGAACTCCCGGTGCCCGAAACCGATGATGGAACCAGGCTTATCTGATGACCGCCCTCATCGTGACGCTCACCATCGTGGTTGCGCTCCTGGCAATCCTGGTCGCCGGACTCCTCCGTAGTCATGCTGAAATCCTCAGATCACTCCATGAACTTGGCGTCGGCGAAGGGGGTCGGGCCACCCGCAATCCCGGACTCAAGACCCGTGAAGGTATCCCCGAGCCACGTTCCGAGACGACTCCCGCTTTCGATATCACCGGCACCAAACCCGACGGATCCACCCGCCACGTCGGCGTTCTGGGGACCGATCACACGACGTTGCTGGCTTTCATGACCACCGGCTGTTCAACTTGTCAGACGTTCTGGAAGGAGTTCGGCGAGCGCCGCGAACTCGATCTACCCGGGGTCGATACCCGCCTCGTCATCGTCACCAAAGACCTGGAACACGAAAGCGAATCGCGCTTGGAGAAACTGGCACCCCGCCATCATCCGATTGTGATGAATTCGCAGGCCTGGGATCAGTACAAGATCCCGGTTTCGCCGTATTTCATTCTCATCGACTCGGGGAGGATCGTCGGAGAGGGATCAGCCGGATCGTGGAAACAGATCCGATCGCTGCTCACGCAGGCTTACAGTGACTCGACCGTTCGCACCAGGACCCGTCGCGCGGGTGCCGACCGCGAACAACACGCCGACCATGAACTCCGCGCCGCCGGGATCGAGCCGGGAGACCCGTCCCTGTACCCGACCGAAGCACCCGAGGCCTGAGCATGATCCTGACGGCAGGAATCATCGTCGGAATCGCCGCGGCGATCCGCTCCAGCTGGTCTCCCTGAGGGGAGTCGATGCTGTCCAGCATTCATCCGCTCGGTGAGCGGACCCGCAACAACAAGTGGCCGCTCACGGTCGCCTACTACCTCATCGGAGGCCTGCTCGGTGGGGTCACTATCGGTGCTCTGGCAGGCGCAGCGGGCTGGTTGGGCCTGCAATGGTGGTCCCCGACCCCGGCGTCATCTGCGGCGGCAACCGCGGCCATATTGACTATCGCTCTTGTCTGGGATGTGTCCGGTCTCAGGATTCCGACCATTCATCGACAAGTCAACGAGGATTGGCTCGGAATGTACCGGAGCTGGGTATACGGCGGAGGATTCGGCTTTCAACTCGGCCTGGGGGTCGTGACCATCGTCACAACCGCAGCCACGTACGCGATGGTGGTGTTGGCCGGGCTGGCCGCCTCTCCCGTTTCCGGAGGGATCATCGGAGGCGTGTTCGGCCTGGTCAGAGCTCTCCCCATTCTGACTGTCGGCCGAATCGGGTCGGGCGAAGCGCTGCGTACATATCATCGGCGGATGCAAGCTCTGGCACCTCGCGCCGAATGGTTCGTCCGGATAGGAGTTGTGGTCGCAGGCATGTCGACGATTGGTGGGCTCCTGTGACTCTGATCAGCGATCGCGGAATCACGGTCGATCTACCTGCGGGGTGGGAGGCAGACTTCTATCGGCGCACCGCTCAAGCGGCCCCGCTCGCCGTGGGTCATCCTCCAGAGGTGACGACGACGATCGCCCACTTTGCCAACTGGCCGCTCCCGACCGAACGGGGCGATTTCGGAGGTGGAGCGGTCGAACTCATGCGCCTCGACGACATTCTCATCGTGCTTTTCGAATACGGCGATGCCGAGCGCGGCACGGAGTTGTTTTCGAGTACCACCGTTCCCTGGCCGCTTCGATCGAGCGACTTCGATGCCAACCGCCTTCAGCACCCCCTGCCGGGACAGGCCGGCCTACAACAGTTTTTCTCCTCCGCCAGCGGGCGGCCGTTCTGTCTGTTCGTAGTCCTGGGTTCGGGCCGTAACGCCGATGCCCTGGTCTCGGAGGTCAACGAAGTACTCAGCACGATCAGCCTCGCATGACGGGACGGCTTCTGGGTACCGTCGCCCTGATCGGCGCTTTGCTCCTGCCAGGCCTGCCGGCGGGTGCCGATCACATCCCGCCCCATGGCTACTTCACGGACGACGACGACAGCATTCATGAGCGCAACATCGACGCCCTTCGGGCGGCGCAAATCACGGTTGGTTGCAACCCTCCGGCGAACACATGGTACTGCCCGAACAGCAGCATCACGAGAGCCCAGATGGCGACGTTCCTCGTGCGGGCTCTCGACTTGCCGCCGACCAGTGCCGACTACTTCATAGATGACGTGGGAAACATCCACCAAGCCGCTATCAACGCCCTGCGGCAGGCTGGCATCACGTCCGGTTGCAGTTCGACCGGTGACCGATTCTGCCCTGACGAGCCGGTCACCCGCGACCAGATGGCCGCCTTCCTCGTCAGGGCATTTCGCCTGGCGCCGTCGGGAACCGATTACTTCACCGACGATGCAGGAAGCATCTTCGAAGCAAACATCAATGCCCTTGCCCAGGCTGCGATCACCCTCGGCTGTGGACCCCAGACCTTTTGCCCATCTCGACCGGTGAGCCGGGCCGAAATGGCCACCTTCCTCACCAGAGCGATTCCCCTCCCGATTCCACTCCGCGGAGACACCCTCTTGTTCTCCCTGCCATTTTCAGGCGTATGTGATCCACTCCAAGTGGCTTGCCAGAAAACGATCGATTATCCCCGCCTCGACGAGTACCTCATCAATGAGGGGTGGTTCTATCAAGGTCCGTTCGCTCCGGGTGACGACATCCTGTTTGAAGAGGCAACGTTCTCCGTAACCATGAACAACACACCCGTATCTCTGACCGTGGGCCCCGACGTGACGACTGGCGGCACGACCCGTCGCTCGTACACCGCAACCATCGGGTCCCTCAACCCGGGAACGTATGTGTTCAAGGGCCAGTGGGCCTGGGACGGCCAGGTCCTCTATTCGACCACGCTGACACTGCATATCGGTAGCTAGTTAGCCGTTGATGTTCAGGGTCTCGATGATCTGAGAGCACTGCTCGTCGGCGGCGATGAAGTCAGGATCGTTGAAATCGATCTCCCCAAACGGACCCTGAAAACCGCCCTCACCACCAAAACTGAAGTCCAGCTTGGGATCGGGGAGATCAAAACCGTTCGCCCGCATACATTGGGCGTACTCAAGTAAGGCATCCTCGATCCCGGTGAGGTCGGTGCCGATGAAGCCGATCGTGACCTGTTCAAGTTCGTCGCGACATGCTTCGACGGCTGCGTTGAGTTCGTCAGGTGTGACTGCCGATAGATCGGGGGGTTGGGTGAACCGGGGATTTCCATCGGCGTCGACGGATGGGTCGGGAACGTCGACCCCCTCCGCGCGAAGACAAGCGGTGAACGCAAGCATGGCTGCTTCGGCTTCCTGGCCATTG
>JAENVV010000259.1 GCA_016650365.1 Acidimicrobiia bacterium | reverse complement strand
TGATGGCGAAATACGCGATCGAGCGCTGGGCTCGACTCCCGGTCGAGATCGACATCGCTTCCGAATTCCGGTATCGCGATCCGGTCCTCGATGACCGTACGATGGTCATCGGCATGAGCCAATCTGGCGAGACCGCCGACACGTTGGCCGCCCTTGAGTACGCCAAGGCCCAGGGTGCCTATGTCGTGGCGACCACCAATGTCGTGGACTCATCCATGGCAAGAGTCGCCGACTCTGTGCTGTACACCAGGGCGGGTCCCGAAATCGGAGTGGCGTCGACGAAGACCTTCGTATGTCAACTCGTGCTCATGCAGCTCCTCGGACTGTACTTGGGACAAATTCGCGGGGCCCTTGACGGTGCCACTATCGAGCTCATGGCCAAGTCGATCCGGGAACTTCCCGAGCAAGTGGAACAGCTTCTTGAGCATGCGGACGACATCATGACGATGGCCCGCAAATACAAAGACGTGAAGGACGTTTTCTTTCTGGGACGGGGGGCATCGTTCCCGATCGCCCTTGAAGGGGCACTCAAGCTCAAGGAAATTGCCTACATTCGCGCCGAGGGTTATCCGGCCGGTGAGATGAAACACGGACCGATCGCACTCATCGAAAAGGGCGTCCTGGTGGTCGGAGTCGCACCGAGCAGTCACCTGCATTCCAAGACACTGTCCAACATGGAGGAGGTCAAAGCCCGTTCGGCGACCTTGCTCATGGTGCTGACCGAGGGTGACACCGATGGGCAGCGGATGGCCGACGACGTCGCCTGGGTTCCGCATGCTCCAGAGCTGATCGCACCGGTGACCGCGGTCATCCCGCTTCAGCTCTTTGCGTATGCCATTTCCAAGGCCAGGGGGCTGGACGTCGACAAACCCCGCAACCTGGCCAAAACCGTCACGGTTGAATGAAACTCTGGCTGGGCCGGGCAAAACCCGGTCCAGCCAGAGTCAAGGGTTCAATCGCTTGGTAGTCGCCGCTAGGCGACCGGGTCGCTAACGCGGACGGTCACCACCGGGCACGGCGCTTCCATAATGATCGCCTGGGCGTTACTTCCGAGGATGAGCTTGCCGAGGCTCGAGCGTCGTCTGACCCCGATCACAATCAAGTCTGCGCCTTCGGATTTGGCGACGTCGACGATATCTTCAACCGGCTTGTTTCCAAGCACGAGGCCAGCCAGACGGAAGTTCGAGATACCTTCGTCACGCAGCCGCTGTTCGATACGCTCCCCCGCCTCGCGGTAGGCAATCACATCTTCATCCTTGTCGTGATCACCGCCCCGCGCGGAGTGAATGATCACCAGCCGCGCGTCACTACGCTTTGCTTCGTCTATCGCCCAGTCAAGGGCCACCTTGCCTTCGCCAGTCAATACAAACCCAACCACGATTGTGCTCATCAAGATCCTCTCGTTGTCGTTCATTCTCGTCACTTCAATTCTCGCGTGCGTCCTTTCTCGCCACCTACCGCGATCCACGGTCCGGAGTTCGTCTCAATGCCATACTGGGCTGGTGCATAGAACTGTTCGCGCCTTCATCTACGGGTACTTCCGGGACGAAGCCGCTGCCCCGACCGTCGCAACGATTGCCGATCGGCTCTCTCTTTCGACCTCAGCGGTGCAAGAAGCCCTTGAGGGACTCGCCGAAGCACATGCCATCGTGTTGCAGCCAGGAACCCATACGATCTGGATGGCTCATCCGTTTTCAGGTATCCCCACCGACTACACCGCCTCCGTGGCAGACCGGACCTGGTTCGCCAACTGCGGGTGGGACTCGATCGCCATCCTGGCGTTGCTCGGAGATGGAACGTTCGCCTCGAAAGATCCGCTCACCGGGGCGACCAACCAGTGGACCGTAACGGACGGCACCATCGTTCCCGACGGGGTTGTGCACTTCCTGGTGCCTGCCCGACAGTTCTGGGACGACATCGGCTACACCTGAGGCAACATCATGGCCTTCCGGTCGGAAGGCGATGTCGAACAATGGGTGCAGTCACAAGGAACCGAAATCGGGGCAATCGTGGATATGCAAACCGTGTTTCAATTAGGTCATGATTGGTATTCGGGGCGGTTCGATCCAAACTGGGATCGCCCTGACGCCGATGACGTAGTTTCTATGTTTGCCTCGCTTGGCCTAACCGGACCGTTCTGGTCACTGAGTTAGCTGGAGCTCGGTCTGATCCAGCCCATCGTGGGTGCGAAACGCCATTCCCGCCCGGACATGCGACCATAATCACCAGATGGACGCTCGCATTCTTATCGTCGAAGACGACGAATCGATTCGAGAGACAACCGCGATCGGGCTTCGACAGGCGGGCTTCACCGTGGCCGAAGCCTCCGACGGCCACGAGGGCTTGAGGTTGTTTCGGGACTGGCGCCCTGACGCGATTCTGCTCGATGTGATGCTGCCAAAACTCGACGGGCTTGAGGTCTGTCGGTCCATCCGCAAAGAAGCCACCGTTCCCATAGTCATGCTGACTGCCCGGTCTGACACGATCGACGTTGTCGTTGGGCTCGAAGCCGGTGCCGACGACTACATCACCAAGCCATTCGAGTTCCCGGTCCTGGTGGCTCGTCTCCGGGCCGTCCTGCGGCGATCAACCGAGACACACCAAGCCGACCTGCTGACGTTGGGACCACTGACGATCGACCAGACGGGCTATGAGGTCACCAAAGACGACGAGCTCGTCCGGCTGAGCAATACTGAATTTGAACTCCTGGCTACCCTCGCCGGCCGACCCAAGCAGGTGTTCACCCGCGAAATGCTGCTGGACCGGGTCTGGGGCTACGACTATCTCGGCGACTCCCGACTCGTCGATGTGGCCGTCCAGCGTTTGCGCGCAAAAGTAGAAGACAACCCCGCCGAACCGGTCCTGATCTTAACGGTCCGCGGGGTGGGCTATCGCGCCGGTCACAGCTGATGCGTCGGCGGCTCATCGGGACCACCCTGATGTTGGTCGGGCTGACCGCCGCAGTGCTCGCGGCGGCGGTTTGGCTGGTCGTGTCAGGCGCCTTACGGAGCCAACTGATTGTTGACACGACCAGTCGCGTCGAGTTCGCCGCAGCCGTGCTTGCCCCTGCCAGGCTCGATGCCACGCCTACTCTCGACGAGTTCGTGGCGGCACAGTTCGACGCTGATCTCCGTCTCGCCGGCGATGAGGGTCTATACGTCGACTTCGGGGAAGGAGAACCGTTCGTGTCGGGGTTCAGGTTCTCAACGCCTCCCGATGCTCAACTGGTCTCGCCGGTGGCCGACGGCAACCTGGCCTGGCAGTGGACGACGGTCGCCAACGAGGGCTACCTCGTGGCCGGTGCCCGTACGCCATCGACCGGCCCCGATCTGTACCTCTTCGTTCCGACGGCCGAGCTTGATGCGACGCTGGCCTCCCTGCGGAACGCTGCGCTTCTGGTGGGGCTTCTCGTGATCGCCATCGGAGGCCTCGTCGCCAGGCGAGTTGCTCGCCAGGTACTCAAACCCGTCGGCGAAGCAGCCCACGCCGCTCGGAAGATGGCGGCCGGTGACCTAGCCACCCGACTCGATGACAACTCGACCGACGAATTCGGCGACTGGGCAGGTGCATTCAATCAGATGGCTGTCAGTCTCGAATCGACCATTGCCCAACTCCGCGACTCCGAAGAGCTACAGCGACGGTTCGTTGCCGACGTCGCACACGAATTGCGCACCCCGGTCACCGGTCTCGTCAACGAAGCCGAACTACTGCGACGACAGATCGATGAATTACCGGGCGAACTGCGGCGCGTGGCGCAGCTTCTTATTCACGACGTCGGTAGGTTGCGGCGGTTGGTTGACGATCTGCTCGAGATTTCCCGACTCGATGCCTCGTCCGACCCGATCCGACCTGAACCGTTCGACATTCGGGACTTTCTCAAGGCCCACGTCGCTGATCGCCTGCCCGGAGCGGTCCTCGCGTGCGAACCGCACAGGATTGTTACCGATCGCCGGCGACTCGACCGGATCGTCGGCAACGTATTGAGCAACGCGGCCTCTCACGCCGGGGGTAGCGAAGTGGACATCGAAAGCTATGTGGACGACGGACGGCTCACGATCTCGATATCGGATCGAGGACCCGGATTCGACGGGGACCTCGAGTGGTTGTTCGGCAGGTTCTCGCAGGCCGACGCTTCCCGGTCTGGGTCCGGATCGGGCCTTGGCCTGGCGATCGCCCGGGACCACGCTCGATCGCTCGGCGGCGATCTCGCTGCCCTCCGCCGCACAGCTGGCGGGCTGACATTTCGACTCGACATACCTGTGACAGAACTGTTACCCAACGGTGAAGATGACGTGATGTTGGCGTCGCATGATGACGGTGAACGATGATCAACAAGGAGGAGCGCATCATGCGTACCAGGTTCACCACAATCGCCGCCACCACCCTGCTCCTGGTCGGAGCATGCGGATCAGGCCAGGTGCAAATCGGAGGGCAAGTCACCACACCATCTGAACCAACCACGACTACCACACCAGGTAGCACCCCCGTAACCACTGTCCCCACCGACAGCGCGACTCAGGACATGTTGCCAATCACCGTCTATTTTCTCGCCGACGACGGGGACTCCAAGATCCGGCCGGGGCCGTTCTTGATTCCGGTCGAACGGCAGATGCCGATCGAAGCGGACACTCTCACCGGACCTGTTCCACCTCTCACAGGCGCTATCAAGGCGCTACTCGCAGGACCGACCGAGGCAGAGTCGGCGGGCACGCCGGCGATCAGCAGCAGCGTCCCCACCACCAGCACCCTGCTCGGTGTGACGGTAAGCGGTATGACCTTTGATGAGAACGGTGCTGCGATTGGCGTAGGAACTGCCGAGATCAATCTGTCGGGCGGGTTCGAGTCGGGCGGCGGAACGTTCTCGATTTCAAGCCGACTCGCGCAGTTGGTCTACACGGCGACCGCCTTCAATGGCATCGATGCTGTCCGACTCCTTATCGACGGCCAACCAGCCGACGTCTTCTCGAGTGAAGGGCTCGTCATTGACGCTCCCCTGACCCGCGACGACTTCATCGATCTAGTGCCGGGCATCCTGGTCGAGAGTCCGGCGTCGGGGGCAGTCGTCTCAGGACCGGTGTGGCTTCGGGGTACTGCAGCCGTTTTCGAAGCCGTTTTCCAGGCCCGCCTGGAGGCGGACGGAGTCGTCTTATGGGAGGGGATCGTCGAAACAACCAACGGTATGGGATGGGGGGCGTTCGATACCGGTATCGGCTATGACGTAGCTGTCGAAACTCCGGCCACACTGACCGTCTGGGAATACTCCGCTGAGGACGGCAGTGTTATCAACGAGCGCACCCACCATCTGCTTCTAAAACCGTGGACGAGGGTCACGGAAAACGGATGCCCGACCATTCCGGGGCTGGTGGCGGTCGGACCCGGAGATCTCCAGTTTGGGCAGGTACAGCAGGCACAGGATGTGCCGGGCGGCGTTGGACTGACCATCGACCCGGCTCGCTTCCTTACCGGTGAGATGGCCCTGGCAGCCGCAGCTGTCGACGGCCAGGAAGCGCCCAACGACTTCTACATCCAGATGACCGGAGCGCCCCATACCAGGGTTGTTCCGGCTGACGCCACCGTCTGTCTCATCGCCGCCAACGGGACAGGAGCCTTTCTTGAGGATCGGGGCTACCCGCAGCTCCAGCGGATCACGCCGGCCGAGTATGCAGCGATCTACGCTGATTTCGACTCAACCAAGTGGTACTCGGGCGGTCGATGGGTTTGGTACACACTTGACGGGGACGTCATCACGTCGGTCGTGGAGCAGTACCTGCCGTAAGCCACGAGTCCCCAAAACGGTCGCCTGGCGCGGTACAACTTAAAAAG
>JAENVV010000258.1 GCA_016650365.1 Acidimicrobiia bacterium | reverse complement strand
TTCACATCCGTTATCTCAAGCTCACCGCGTTGGGATGGCGCCATGTTCCTGGCAATCGCAACCACCTGCTCGTCGTAGACATACAAACCCGGGACGGCGTATCGCGATTTCGGCTTGTCCGGCTTCTCTTCAATCGAGAGGGCCTTGCCATCCAGATCAAAGTCGACGACTCCATATCGTTCCGGGTCGGCGACCGGATAGCCAAAGACGTAGGCGCCATGACGGAACTCGGCCACGACCTGCTCAAGACCGATGCGCCCGTAGAAGATATTGTCGCCCAGGATCAGGGTAACCGGGGTATTGGCGATGAACTCCTCTCCAACCAGGAACGCCTGGGCGATTCCTTTTGGTTCTGGCTGTACGGCGTACGAAAGCTCGATGCCCCATTGCGACCCATCCCCGAGCAGGTACTCAAACCGGGCAACATCCTCCGGCGTGGTGATGAGGAGAACCTCGCGAATGCCGGCCGCCATGAGCGTGCTGAGGGGGTAGTAGATCATGGGCTTGTCGTACACCGGCTGAAGCTGTTTCGAAGCCACCCGGGTGAGTGGATACAGGCGACTACCAGCCCCGCCGGCCAGAACTATGCCCTTCATGATCGCCCAGCCTTCAACGGTCCCCACCAATCCTGGCGATCACGGTAGAAGGCAATCGTATCCTCAAGGCGTGCATCGAGGGTGTGGGCGGGCGCCCAACCAAGATTCCGCAGCTTGCTCGAATCGACCGCATACCGTCGGTCGTGGCCTGGCCGATCTGCCACAAAGTTGATAAAAGAGTCATCGCGGCCGGTGGCAGCGAGCAACCGCTTGGTCAGTTCCAGATTCGAAACCTGGGCGTTGGCACCAATGTTGTAGATCTCGCCAGGTTGTCCTTCATTAGCGAGCAGATAGATGGCAGAACAGTGATCCTCGACATACAGCCAGTCACGTTCATTGAGACCGTCTCCGTATACCGGCACCTGTTTGCCTTCGAGCAGGTTGGTTACAAAGAGGGGAATCATCTTTTCAGGAAACTGATACGGCCCATAGTTGTTCGTACAACGAGTAATGATCGCCGGATAGTCAAAGGTGACGCCATAGGAGTGGACCAGCAAATCAGACCCGGCCTTCGATGCCGAATACGGGGAGGATGGATCGAGCGGAGCGTTCTCAGGAGCGAAACCTTCGGCAATTGACCCATAGACCTCGTCGGTCGACACCTGGACGAACCGGCCGACGTTGTGTCGACAGGCTGCATCAATGAGCACTCCCGTTCCCACAACGTTGGTCTCCAAGAAAACCGATGGACCATCTATTGACCGATCAACGTGGCTTTCAGCTGCGAAGTTGACCACTACGTCGGCCTCGCTCACAAGCTTATCGACCAATGCAAGATCGCGAATGT
>JAENVV010000257.1 GCA_016650365.1 Acidimicrobiia bacterium | reverse complement strand
GGGTCGGTGTGTCGTTGTGTCGTTGTGTCGTTGTGTCGTTGTGTCGTTGTGTCGTTGTGTCGTTGTGTCGTTGTGTCGTTGTGTCGTTGTGTCGTTGTGTCGTTGTGTCGTTGTGTCGTTGTGTCGTTGTGTCGTTGTGTCGTTGAGCGTGCCGTTGTTTGGCGGCGAGCCCCCCTACCCATCGCCTACGGTGATGGGGCCCTTCCCCCCGGACGCTCCACTTCGTTTCGCTGGAGGGACCGACAGGGGAGCCCGTTCCCGGTGACGCCTAGGCCGCCGTCGTTGCGTCGTTGCGTAAGTGTCATTCCATAAGACCGTCGAACCGTCTCGACGGACCCTGCTGTGCCCTGGCGTCGCTGCTTCGTTGAGCAATCGTTATTCCATAAGACCGTGACAAGGTCAAATACTGACCCGAAGTTTGCCCTCGTGTCGTCGCATCGCTGCGGAACCGTCAGCCAACACCGGTCCTGATCAATCGAACGTTGTTGTTGGCGCAACGCTGCGAAAGCGACGGCTTGGGGCGTTCAAACCGTTCAATGACCACTCGATTGTCGGCCGTAGGTTGTTACCCGGCGACGCGTTCGGCGATCAGGTCGCCGATCTGGTCGGTTGACATTCCCATATTGGGACCGCCCATCGACTTGAGCTGTGGGAGAACGGATGTTGCCGCGACTTCGAGAGCAATCGCCGCCTCTGGTTGGCCAAGGTCGTCCATGCACATGGCCGCGGATAAGACGGCGGCCACCGGGTTGGCCCAGCCGTTGCCGGCGATGTCAGGGGCCGACCCATGAACAGGTTCGAACATCGAGGGAGCTCCGTGGGCGGGGTTGATGTTGCCGGAGGCAGCCATGCCAAGGCCACCTTGGATGGCTGCACCAAGGTCGGTCACGATGTCACCGAACAGGTTGTCGGTGACGATGACGTCGTAGCGTTCGGGCGTATTGATCATGTGGAGACAGAGCGCGTCTGCATGGACATACTCAAGTTCGACGTGCGGGAACTGAGGAGCCAGTTCTTGGGCGGTGCGCCACCACAAGTCTCCGGCGAAGGCCATGACGTTCGTCTTGTGGGCAACGGTGAGCTTGTTGTTGCGCTTGGTTGCCCGTTCGAAAGCGTTCAGGATCACCCGCTCGACTCCGTGGCGGGTGTTGATCGAGTTCTGGGTGGCGATCTCGTATGGGGTCCCCTTGCGGAAAAAGCCACCGGACCCGACGTATGAGCCCTCGGTATTCTCGCGGATCACCAGGAAGTCGCACCGATCGGGTGTCAGGCCGGCGATTGGGGTGGGGACTCCCTCATACAGTTTCACGGGTCGGAGATTGACGTACTGGTCGAATTCGAACCGGATCCGGAGGAGCAAACCGCGCTCAAGAACGCCCGGTGGGACGTCGGGAGTACCAACGGCTCCCAACAGGATGGCGTGGTGACTACGGATCTGCGTTAGCTCGTCATCGGGTAGAACCTCTCCGGTGGTCAGATACCGATGGCCACCCAGATCGAAGTGGGTGTACTCCAGATCGAATTTGAACCGGTCGCCGGCGGCGGCAAGCGCCTTGCGGGCCTGCTCCATGACCTCCGGGCCAATGCCATCGCCATCAATCGAAGCGATCTTGTAGGTATCCATGCTCATGCCTCCTTGGGCTTGGATCCTACGGACTTATTGAGCGCAGCGACAAAAGCTCGTGCCGATCCCTCCACGACGTCGGTGTCAATGCCTCGACCCGAGTACGTGTGGCCGTCGACTCCGATCACGACGTTGACTTCAGCCATGGCGTCTGCTCCGGCAGTGACGGGGACCACGCGGTAATCGATGAGTCCGGCGGTAACCCCGAAACCCTGTTGGAGAGCCGCGAACGCGGCATGAACCATGCCGTCGCCTGTTCCGGAGAATGACTCCTGGCGGCCGTTCAAGAGCAGGGTTACCGTGGCGGCCGGCGTGATGTCGTGGCCACCCGCTACATGCATCCCGACGAACTGAACTGCGTTTTCACCTTGGGGTGTGTCTGAAACGATCAGGCGGAGCTCCTCTTCGTTGATCTCCACCTTCCTATCGGCCAATTCCTTGACACGGTTGAATGCCCGTTGGAAATCCTCGTCTTCGAGCGACACACCGATCTTGTTCAGAGCATCTTGGAAGCCGGCGCGCCCTGAGTGCTTGCCGAGCACAATCTGGGTGCCTGACTGGCCAACTGCCGCCGGGTCCATGATTTCATAGGTCAAACGATCCCGCAGAACGCCATGTTGGTGAATCCCCGATTCGTGGGCGAAGGCGTTACGGCCAACGACGGCTTTGTTGAACTGCACCGGGTATCCGGTCAGGCGAGAGACGAGTCGGGAGGTATCGAACAGTTGCCTTGAGTCGGCTCCGATCTCCACTCCGTACTGGTCCTCCCTGGTCTTGACCGCCATGATTACTTCCTCGGTCGACGTGTTGCCGGCTCGCTCGCCGATCCCGTTTATGGCGCATTCGATCTGGCGAGCGCCAGCATGGATCGCCGACAGGGAATTGGCAACGGCCAAGCCAAGGTCGTTATGGCAGTGGGTTGACACGATGATGTCGTCGCGGCCCCGGGTGACTTCGGCATACACCTGTCCGAGGAGTTCGACGAACTCGGTCGGCGTCGCGTAACCAACTGTGTCGGGAACGTTGATGGTGGTCGCCCCAGCATCCACCGCCGCCCGACACACCGCAATCAGGAACTCCGGGTCGGTTCGGGTGGCATCCTGAGGGGAGAACTCGACGTCATCGACGTAGCCGCGAGCCCTGGTTACGCCTTCGACGACCGACTTCATAACGTCGTCCGGACTCATCCTGAGCATCCGTTCCATGTGGATGGCCGAGGTTGATTGAAAGACATGGATCCGGTACTTCTCAGCGTGCCTCAGTGCATCGTTGGCGCGGTCGATGTCATCGGGGTGGCAGCGAGCAAGGCTGGCGATGACCGGACCTCGGACCTCTCGGGCGATGTTCGATACTGCTTCGAAGTCTCCGTCCGATGAGGCGGCGAAGCCGGCTTCGATGACATCGACCTTCAGGGCGGCCAGTTGATGAGCGATCGTCAATTTTTCGGTTGGGGTGAGGGCGATTCCGGGTGCTTGCTCTCCGTCGCGCAGTGTCGTATCGAAGATGATTAAGCGGTCTGACATGTTGGGTTGCTCCTTAAAAGACTCGGCTGAGGAATTCACGAGATGCCGACACGGATTGAATCCGGTCGGCTAGATAAGGAGCCAGCCGGGTACGCCAGTGCTTGTCATTGTCCGACGGCTTTCAGTTTGCGGGCCTTGTTCTCACGGCTCAGGGCGATCCGACCGGACTTTGCCATGTCGATCACGCCGTATGCGCGAACCAGTTCGAAGAAGTCCGACAGCTTGGCGGGGGTGCCGGTTACCTGAAACGTGATAGAGCTCTGACCGACGTCGATCACTGTTGCTTTGAAGATGGCACCGATTTCGAGCACGTCTGATCGTGCGCCGCTTGTCGTGCTGATCCGCACCAACATGATCTCTCGCTCGACCGACCGTTCTCTGTCCAGTTCGGTGATCTTGACCACGTTGATGAGTTTGTGGAGCTGCTTTTTGACCTGTTCAAGTTCGGGTGCCTCAACCACGATGGTCATTCGCGACATGCCCGCTTCGGCGGTGGGACCGACCGCCAACGAGTGGATGTTGAAGCCGCGTCTGGCCAGCAGCGATGAAACCCTGGCGAGCACGCCTGCCTTGTCTTCGACAAGAACACTGAGTGTGTGTTGCATCTAGAGGTCCTCCGGTCCGAGCAAGACTATGTCATTTGACCCGCCGGCCGGAACCATCGGGAAGACCATTTCGTCGCGGTCGACCACAAACTCGACGACGACCGGGCGGTCGTTGATACTCATGGCCTTTTCAATGGCCGGTGCGACCTCGCCCGGGGTTTCGGCCCGGATGCCGGCACATCCCATTGCCTCAGCCAGCATGACGTAGTCGACGGCTCCAACGCCTAGCTGGCTAGCTGAAAGTCGGCCACCGTAGAAGAGGCGCTGCCATTGCGTAACCATGCCGTGCTGTGAGTTGTTGATCAAAGCGATCTTGACCGGGATACCTTCAACGGCCGCCGTGATGAGCTCCTGAGAGGTCATCTGGAAGCATCCGTCACCGTCGATCGCCCAGACGAGCTCGTCTGGCATACCGGCTTTGGCACCGACAGCCGCAGGCACCGCGTAGCCCATTGTGCCGAGCCCGCCGGAATTGATCCAGGTGCGAGGCTTCTCAAAGCCCCAATGGAGTGAAGCCCACATCTGATGTTGGCCAACGCCTGACACTACGATGGCGTTTCCTCCCGTGATCCGATGCAGTTCCTCGATCACAAACTGGGGTTTGATCTTGCCGTCTGGCTGCTGATCGTATTTGAGCCCTTTTTCGCGCTGCCATCGGTGGAGCTGTTCCAGCCAGGTAGCCCGCTCAGGGGCTGGCCGGTCGCCCCATTCTTCGAGCATCGCCTCGATGACCGCTTTGGCATCTCCCACGATCGGGACTTCGGCCTCGCGGACCTTCCCGATCTCGGCTGGGTCGACGTCGGCGTGAATCACCCTCGCGTCCGGGGCGAAGAAGTCGGGGTCACCGGTCACCCGATCGTCGAACCGGACCCCAAGGGCAATGAGAACATCGGACTTCTGAATGGCGGTTGTTGCGGTGTACGTCCCATGCATACCCGGCATTCCGAGGGTGAGCGGATGGGAATCGGCCACGACGCCCCGACCCATCAGCGTGGTCACCACCGGGATATTCATTGCGCTGACGAGTTGACGAAGTTCGTCGGAAGCCTCGGCCTTGATGATCCCGCCCCCCACGTACAACACTGGCCGTTCGGCTTGCTCGATGAGGCGAATCGCTTCTTTGATACGGCGCGGATGAGGGGTAACCGTTGGTTTGTAACCAGGAAGGTCGAGAGCGGTCGGGTCTTTCCATTCGATCTGGGCATTGAGGACGTCCTTGGGAACGTCGACGAGCACCGGACCAGGGCGTCCCGAGCGGGCGATGTAGAAGGCCTCGTGAACGACGTTGGCGAGGTCATTGGCGTCGGTCACAAAGTAGTTGTGCTTTGTGCACGGCATCGTGATGCCGGTCGTATACGCCTCTTGAAAGGCGTCATTGCCGACCGACGTCGTGGCCACCTGTCCGGTGATGGCGACCATGGGGACCGAGTCCATCAGCGCGTCAGCAAGTGCGGTAACGAGATTGGTGGCACCTGGACCAGAGGTGACCATACAGACGCCGACGCGCCCCGTGGCCCAGGCGTATCCAGAGGCCATGTGGCCGGCTCCCTGCTCATGTCGAGCGAGAATATGGTTTATGGGGGAGTCATAAAGGGGGTCGTAGGCGGGGAGGATTGCTCCGCCCGGCAGTCCGAACATTACGTCAACGCCCTCAAACTCCAAGGCTTTGATCAGTGCTTGTGCTCCGCTGATAGTTGGCATGGTGGCCCTTTCCGGCAACAAAAAACCCCCCGTTCCCGGAGGGCTCATCAACACACACGTCGGGATGTGACGTGTGTGTCTACCTAAGTACGATCGTCGTGATCTGCATATCAGAGCCGAGTATTGCAGCCACGCCCGGTTAGGTCAACATGGCGTTGCGGACCTGGCACAATGGCAGTATGGACGGCAAGCTGGTTACGGAAGCGGTGTCTGCCGCTCGCCGCGCCCTGAACGAACTGGAACCAGTCGAGATACCACCCCGACTACGGCGCATTGCGGCGTCCTCTGCCAGGTGGCTGCCCGCTCCGCTCGAACGAACATTGATCGAAGCGCTTGATGAGCACGAATGGCTGCGTGTCAAAGCCCTTGAGGAGTTGCCGGAGGAGAACAATGGACCGTCCCGTCTGTTCTTGGAACGGCTGGATGGATGGGAAACGGAGCTGGACGGTCTGGTTGCCGAAGATGCCTCAAGTGCCGACCAGCGGCTGATCGGCCAACTCACCAGAGATATCGAAGGGTTGGCTCTGCAGCGCGATCAAGCGAAGGACAAGGCCAAGGCGATCCAGGCTCTGCTTGATGGGGAGCGTGCCGACCATCGACAAGCCATCGCCGAGCTCCGGGACGAACAAAAACCGGCTCGACACCCGGCGCCTGACCAATCGCGGTTGATTCAGGAACTTAGGGATCTAAATCTTGCTCTTTCCGACCAGTTGGCGGACCGTGAGATGCGACTCGAAAAGACGAGAGCCGACCTCCTCAAGGCCCGACGGGCGATTCCGAACGCCGAATCCCGAGACTCCAGTGGCCGGTCGGCAGATCCCGTGTCGCTCGCTCGTGAACTCGACAGGCTTATGGTCACCGCCCGACCCGACGCGGTGCTTGCCACCGACGCAAGTATCGCAAGTCAAGGCGGGACGACTCAGGCGACTACCGGTGATGAACTCCGGCTCCCTCAAGGCATCACGCCGGATTCGGCCGCGGCGATTGGCTATCTCCTCGGCCGGTCCCAGCCCACCTGGGTGATCGTCGACGGCTACAACGTCTCTTTCCATGTCGACGGAGCCGGGTTTTCGACACCGACCGCCAGGGCGAAAGTGGCCTACGGGCTCGCCGGCATGGGGCTTCGGGCGTCCGGCCCGATGCGGATCACCGTTGTTTGGGACTCCACCGAAGAAGCCACCGAAGGCCCGGCCGCGTCCGGCGTCGAGCGAAAGTTTGTCGCCGACGCCGATGAGGAAGTTCGGCGCCTTTCCAAGCAGAGGCAAGGTGATGTCGTGGTAATCAGCACCGATCGCGAGATCCACTCCGGGGTAGCCCCCGGCACCCTCGTTCTGTGGTCAGAGGCGTTCGCCGAATGGTTACGGACCCGCTGACCATCGTCCGGAAGGGTCGGGCCGTTTTTTGTCACACCCCCTCGATACTGTGTGGGTATGGATGCCAGATGGAACCAGGACAAGACCGAGGGCTCGATGGTCATCGATTGCGACGACTGTGTCATGCAGCACACGGATGCGTGTGATGACTGCGTGGTAACAGCTCTGTTGCATATCACCGATCATCCTGTCCGATTGGTCAAGGCGGAGTCCGAAGCATTGGGAAACCTTGCGGAGGTGGGCCTGGTGGCGCCATTGCGGTTAGTCCCAGCGGTCGAACGGGGGATAGAGGTGGAACGTTCGGCCTGAGCGGGCTAGGTCCAAGGGTCTCCGGAATCCGGGTTTCTGACCAGTAACAGAACCAGATTCTTGAGATTGCGCACTGGCGTTACTGCTGGCAAAACAGATGGTCCGAAGGTAGGGAAGTACCTTCGGACCATCTGTATCCACTTTGGCTTGCTCATCTCACCGCATTCCCGGCCCTCTGGCACGGTCATAGGCATGCCAGACTGGGTCTGTGGACCAGCACCGACTCAATCAACGGGCCGTCGAAGGCGGCTTGAATGCCATCGGAGTGTGCCTGGCCGACCCGTTTACCGAAGTGGCCAAAACGTTGACCGATCGAAAGTCGGAGGGACTCAACGGAAAGCTCGGGTTCACCTACGTCCAACCGGAAGTGTCGACCGATATCCGTCGTACCTATCCATGGGCAGAGCGTCTGGTCGTCGGCATCCGCTCCTACGTTCCCGAATCCGGCACCCCGGAACACGCTCCGGTGTCGGCGGTGGTCGCTCGATTCGCCGTTGATGATGCCTATCAACCGCTCGTCGCCGGCCTGGAAATCGTCGCGGACGCCTTGCGAGCGGAGGGCTGGCGAGCCGAAGTGATTGCCGATGACAATCGACTCGTTGACCGGGCCGCCGCCGTCCGGGCGGGAGTCGGCTGGTGGGGGAAGAACACGATGGTGCTCGCCCCCAAAGTCGGTCCCTGGGTGTTGATCGGGTCCGTGGTCACCGATGCGCTCCTTGAAATCACGCAGCCCATGAAGCGCGACTGCGGCACATGTGATGCCTGTATTCCGGCGTGTCCGACCGGAGCGCTCGTTGCGCCCGGAGTGCTTGACGCCCGCCGATGTCTGGCAGCCTGGGCTCAGGCACCCGGGGTCATCCCGGCCGAGTATCGAGAAGCGATGGGGGATCGGCTGTACGGGTGCGATGACTGCCTCGATGCCTGCCCGCCAGGAATCCGCCTGCTGGACTCCGCCACGCTGGCCCGGGGCATGGTCGACATCCGCTGGTTACTCGGCGCTTCGGATCAAGAGCTGCTCGATCGGTTTGACCGCTGGTACATCCCGAAACGAGATCCGAAGTATGTCCGTCGCAATGCTCTCATCGTGGCGGGCAACAGTGGAGATCCGACACTGGTCGACCAGGTCGTTCCCTATCTTGGACACCCATCGTCCATCGTACGTCAACACGCTGCCTGGGCGTTGGGTCGCATTGGAGGGTCGGATTCGGTGGCGTCACTTGAGCAGGCGCGGCATGATGAGACCCTTTATGAGGTGAAGCGAGAAATCGACGTGGCCCTTCAGGAGGCCAGATGACCCGCATCGGACTTCGCGCCCTCGTCGTGATACTCGTCGCGGGTTTCATTGGTATTGGCAGTCACCATCCGGCTCAGGCTTGCTATTGCTCGCAACCGAAGCTGTCAGAAGCGTTCAATTCGCCCGATACGGCGGTTGTCGTTGTGGGCGGGATCGTTGGGGAGATGGTGGTCGAAGGCTCGTTCCCGATCGCAGGAACTCTGACCATCGAACTATCAGACGTGTATCGCTCGCACAGTCTTGAATCGCCGGTGCGAGTCCGAACGGCGGTTGGCGGCAGTGCCGCTTGCGGCTTTGATTCGTTGCCCACGGAGCCGTCGGGTTTTGTGCTGGTTCCGTTGGAGTCCGGAGAACTCTGGACTGGCTCGTGTGAAGGCTCCTGGACCGCCGAAGAGGTTCGATCCACCGCCCTGGCACTGGGGATCGAGCGATCAGGTCCAATCGGTGCGGACGGGAACATCCTTGCCCCAACGGCTGGCACGCCGGCGAGCAGGTCGGTTGCAGACAACGTTGAGCGTTTTCAGGCCCGATGGTGGATCTTTCCGTTCGTCCTGATTGCCTTTGGTGTCCTGCTTCGTCGCCGACAACGAGACGGGGCTTTCAACACGTCCGGAGATCCCGCAGACGATTGACCCGATGGTTACGCGTCGCCGAGCCGCCTGCTGGCCGATGCGCCGGAGCGAGAGCGGGTTCTGCCGTGGTCCCGTCGGTGCTGTGGCTCCCGCTAGCTGCTGGCGAACAGGGATTGGAGAGGGGCGACCGCCACGATATCTTCTGCCTTGGCAGCGAGATCGGGATCGATAGTGACCAGGGCGTCGGCCTGGAGGTCGACGATCGCCGGGTATTCCGCGTCGCGCAGAGTCTCCCAATCGTGTTGGAGTGCGATGCGCCACGCCAGACCGCGTGAAACTCGATCCCCGAGCAGTCGCATCTTAAGTCCCGTCAATCGTTCGTGTGTCTCCAGGGCGGCCTTCTCGGTGCGTTTGCCGTGGCGGACGTCGTCCAACAACAGTTGGAGTGCGTCGGAACGGATGGTGTTCGGAGCGACGAGTTGATGGTTGGGATCGACGCGCAGGTTCTGGTCAAGGAGGTGCAGCAAGGTGGGGGCGTCAATGAGGTAGCGCGCCATGTTCTCAGTGTACCGGCAACCGTCTCTTCTCCCTGAACGAGCGCCATGTGGCGATTCACACGGCCCGCTCCCTTGATTCTTTCGCCTGGCTCCGATGTGGATGTGGGATTCCTGGAGTCGTCAGGTCTCAACCTCCCGAGTTGCTCGATAGTTGGTCGCGGTCGCGCCACTCAGGGTAACCTCACGGTTATGGCCGAACTGAATCGATACTCCCGCCGCATCACCCAACCACCGTCCCAAGGCGCCTCACAGGCGATGCTCTACGCCACCGGGCTAACCCGTGAGGACATGGACAAAGCCCAGGTGGGAATTGCGTCCATGTGGTATGAAGGCAACTCGTGCAATATGCACCTCAATGATCTTGCCGCCAAGGTCAAAGAAGGCGTCGTAGCGGCAGATCTCGTCGGGATGCGGTTCAACACCATTGGTGTCTCAGATGGCATATCGATGGGGACCGACGGTATGTCGTACTCGCTCCAATCTCGTGATCTGATTGCCGACTCGATCGAGACCGTCATGGGGGCGCAGTGGTACGACGGTCTCATCGCCTTGCCGGGATGCGACAAGAACATGCCTGGCACGATCATGGCCATGGGTCGGCTCAACCGGCCAGGGATCATGGTCTATGGAGGGACCATCCGGGCTGGGATCGGAACGCATGGCGAACCCCTCGACATCATCTCGGCCTTTCAGTCCTACGGTGAGCTTCTCGCTGATCGCATCGACGACGCCGCCCGCCTCGACATCGTCCGCCTGGCCTGTCCGGGAGCCGGAGCCTGCGGGGGCATGTACACCGCCAACACGATGGCTTCGGCGATTGAGGCGCTCGGAATGAGTCTGCCGTACTCGTCCTCGCGGCCGGCTACCGACCCTGACAAGCTCCAGGAGTGCTTCGACGCCGGCGCCGCCATGCGCAACCTTCTCGAACTCGACCTCAAGCCGGGTGACATCATGACCAGGGAGGCTTTCGAGAACGCCATGACCATCACCATGGTGCTGGGTGGCTCGACCAATGCCGTCCTCCATCTCATCGCGATGGGTCGGTCGGTGGGGATAACGCTGACCCTCGATGACTTTCAGGACGTCAGCGACCGGACGCCGCTCCTCGCCGACATGAAGCCATCAGGAAGATACGTGATGGAAGACCTGCACGCGGTTGGCAGGACGCCGGCGGTACTTAAATTGCTGGCCGAGCAAGGCGTACTGAACGGTGACTGCATGACCGTTACCGGCCGGACGATGGCGGAAAACCTCGCAGAATTGCCCGGCTTCGCACCAGGGCAAACCGTGGTCCAACCATGGGCGTCTCCGATCAAGGAAACCGGTCATCTCCAGATGCTGAAGGGGAGCCTGGCCCCGGAAGGTTCCGTCGCCAAGATCACCGGCAAAGAGGGTCTTTTCTTCGACGGCCCCGCCAAGCCGTATGACTCCGAAGAAGAAATGCTTGCCGCCCTTGAGCGTTCCGAAATTGGTCCGGGCGACGTGGTCATCATCCGGTTTGAGGGTCCGAAGGGCGGGCCAGGCATGCCAGAGATGCTTCAACCGACCTCGACCCTTATGGGGGCAGGCCTCGGAGATTCAGTCGCCCTGCTTACCGACGGTCGCTTTTCTGGTGGGTCGCACGGATTCATCATCGGTCACATCACCCCGGAAGCCCAGGTCGGGGGCCCAATCGCTCTCGTCGAACGGGGAGATCGAATCGTGATTGATGCCGTGGCCAAATCGATCGACCTCCTCGTCGACCCGGACGTGATGGCAGCAAGACGGGCGGCCTGGACGGCTCCGGCGCTCAAAGCCGAGCGGGGAACCCTGGCCCGATACATCCGAACGGTCAAATCGGCTTCCGAGGGTTGTGTCACGGACGAGTGACCGGAACGAAGAACATCGTTCCGACGCCCGTTCTGCGGTACCCTATCGATCGGAATGAGCCTGATATGTTCGACATGCGGAGCGACCAACGCTGATACTGCCATCTGGTGCAATCAGTGTTACACGCCGTTTTCGAAACCAGAGGCCTCCGAGCCGTTTACGGCGTCAGTTGCCACGGCTCTTGCCGAGCAGCCTTCTGGGAACCTGTCATCGGGAGGCGAGGGCGCCGGGGAAACGGCTGTGGCGGCTGCGTCAAAGCCTGATCCAACCGGAGCAGGCTGGACATGCACGTCGTGTGACAGTCCGAACCCGCTCGATACCAACTCGTGCACCGTCTGCGGTGCCTCCATATATGACGCCTTCGGCGCCGAGCGACATTCCAGTCCTGATGTAGAGCCGCGGACCGCCCTCCTCTGGGCGTTGTTCCTGCCGGGGATGGGGCATGTCAAGACCGGTGAGGGGCTCCTGGGGCTTACGCTGGCAGCACTCATTGTCTTTTCAGCCGTGGCGTCCGCTTCTTTTGCGAGTGCTTCGCAAAGTGGGGCGGCCCTGTTCTTTGGGATGGTCTATTTCGGTCTTTCGGCCACTTCCATCGTCGATGCCGTGTCTCTGGCGAATGGGAACACGCCGCTGCTCTACGGGAGGCGTATCACGATCCTGGCAGGCGTTCTCGTATCTGTCATCATCATCATGGTGATCAGTCAACTGGGCGGTAGTTGATGATCCCGATCTACTGGATAGCGTTCGGGTTGGGCTTGCCATCGCTCATCTTGTGGATACTCATACGCGGCCTAGCTGATGCCGACGTGCTGGTTCGTTTCGACCCCGAAAGACGGATTCCGCGTTTCAAGCTTGTCGTGGCTGGTGTGCTCGGATTCGGTATGGCCGGTCTTTCCAGCTCGTACGCCGGCTGGTCAACTGGGATGTCGGTGGTGGCAGCTGCGGCTGGCGCGGTTGCGTCGGCCTGGTACGCACATCGGGTCGATGATGAGCCGCTTTCCGAGTCGCCGGGCCCCTCCGGTGACTCGTCGGCTCAGCATTCCTAGTGCTCATCATCAGTGATCTCCACGGCAATCACCAGGCGGTACGTCGTTTGGTGAGGCGGGGCGAGCCCCTCATCATCCTCGGTGACTTTCTCAACTATGTCGACTATCGAACCGGCGAAGGCATGGTGGCCGAGGTACTCGGCCTCGACTTCGCCCTCCAGGTTGCTGCCCTCCGGGCCAGACAGGACTTTGTAGGTTGGCGAGAGTTATGGGGCCAGGCTTCTGGTGAGTTCGAGGGGGACATCCGGGCCGCATTCAATCGGGTCGCTCGCCGCCAATACGACGAGATGCGAGAAGCGCTCGTCGGGGCATCTGGTTACGCGACATTTGGAAACGTCGACGTGCCCGAGCTTCTCAAAGCTGCGCTTCCAACCGAGATGTCCTTCGCTCATGGAGAAGTCGTGGAGTTCGCCGGCTATCGCATCGGCTTCGTCGGTGGTGCCCATGCGGCTCCGCTGGAGGGCTCAATCTCGGTCTCAGAATCTGACGTTGAATCGATGTTGAGCAGTTTC
>JAENVV010000256.1 GCA_016650365.1 Acidimicrobiia bacterium | reverse complement strand
TGTGATGGAGCCGCCCCGGATCGAGTACGACGTCGACGGATTGTTGGAAGCCAATGCCGCCGCTGACCCCTTCGACCAGTTTGCAGGCTGGTTTCAGGAAGCAGTCGAGGCAGATGTACCCGAAGCAAACATGATGACGCTCGCCACCGTTGATGGAGCGGGTAACCCCGATGCAAGAATCGTGCTGTTAAAGGGACACGGTCCCGCCGGATTTGTTTTCTACACGAATTACGCCAGCGACAAAGGCCAACAGTTGGCTGATCGGCCGGAGGCGACCCTCGTGTTCCTCTGGCAATCGCTCCATCGGCAAGTCCGGGTGTCGGGAAGTGTCGAGAAAGTTGACGTCGCAGAGTCAGACCGATACTTCGCGAGTCGGCCGCGTGGATCACAGTTAGCAGCCAGAGCAAGCGATCAATCGTCGGTGATTGCGAGCCGGGATGTGTTGAAAGTTCGATATGAGACTGAGGAGTCTCGATGGGCAGGTCAGGAGGTACCCCGGCCGCAGACCTGGGGAGGGTACCGAGTGATCCCGCGCCGGATTGAGTTCTGGCAGGGTCAGGTCAATCGGCTTCACGACCGGATCGTGTACCGACTGACGGAGTCAGGTTGGGTTTGTCAACGCTTGAGCCCATGATGGCCCCCCGGGTCCGGAGGCCCATGCTCGCCGCCATGCTCGAGCACGCCACCTACGAAGCACCAAGTGAAGCCTGCGGGCTCCTGGCCGTAACTCCCGCAGGGTCGGTCCGCTTTGTGTATTGCCTGAGTAACGTCGATAGGTCGGCTTCGTCGTACACCATTGATCCAGCGGAGTTCTACGGTGCCGCCCGCCACGCTGAACGCCACGATTGGGAAATCGGCGGCGTGTTCCACTCGCACCCTCGTGGAACCCCGGTTCCGTCGGCTACCGATGTGGCCAGGGCTCCATCGCCTGCCTGGCTATACCTCGTCATCAGCGGCGACACGGTTGGTGCCTTCGAGATCGTCGGAAGCCGGTCCCGGCAGTTGAGAATCGAGATAGATGACTAGCCAGATCACGGGGAATCTACCGGCTGATACCGCCCAGGCGTTCACTGCTGGCCTAGTCTCCCTCCGATGCGTCTGACAGTACTCGGGTGTAACGGCACCTATCCGACTCCCGGTCGCCCCTCATCGGGCTATCTCGTGCAAACCGAACAGGCGACGATCTGGCTTGATTGCGGGACGGGCACGTTCGCGGCACTCCAGGAATACATCGATCCGAACGACCTCGACGCGATCGTCATCACCCACGAACACGTCGATCATTGCGTCGACGTTCTACCATTCGCCTACTCGCGCCGGTATGGGCACCCGCTCCTTGGTCCGGTTGCGGTGTATGCCCCTGCCTCGGTACCAAAGCGACTCGAGGCGCTAATTGGTCGGACCGGGAGTGCGGTCTTCGAAGCGCTCACGTTCAACCGGGTGGACCTCGGCACGGAGGTGAACATCAAGGATCTTCACCTCCTTTTCACACAAACCAATCATCCGGTCCCGACGATGGCGGTCAAGCTGACCGGTCAGGCAGGATCGATTGCCTACACGGCCGACACCGGGGTGGCCGACCACCTGGCCGAGTGGGCGGCCGGCTCCGACGTGCTAATTGCCGAAGCCTCCTACCTCGGTTCGGGCGCTGACAAACCGTGGCCCCATCATCTGACGGCATCCGAAGCCGGTGAACTGGCAACTGCGGCCAATGTGGGCCGTCTTGTGCTGACTCATCTCTGGCCAACCAACGATCCGGGGCAATCGGTCGAAGAAGCCTCCGAAACTTTTTCTGGTTCCGTCGTGGCGGCGACCCCAGGACTGACCATCGATCTGAAGGAGAGCAATGGCGCAACGTGAAAGACCAGCCGACGAGTTACGCGCAGTTCGCATCACACGGGGCTTTACGAATATGACCCCCGGATCGGTTCTCATTGAGATGGGCGAGACCCGGGTCTTGTGCACAGCCGGCGTCGAATCAGAGGTGCCAAGGTGGATGAAAGGTTCGGGTGCCGGCTGGGTAACGGCCGAATACGGAATGTTGCCGGGATCCTCGGGTGAACGTATCCGACGCAACAACTACGAAGGCGGCCGCTCCAAAGAGATCTCCCGCCTCATCGGGAGATCATTACGGGCGGTTGTCAACATGAAAAAAATGGGCGAGGCTATGGTGCAAGTCGACTGCGATGTCTTACAAGCAGACGGCGGAACCCGCACCGCGGCGATCACCGGAGCATTCATTGCCATGCACGACGCGTTTAGCGCGGCGGTGGTTGCCGGAAAAATGTCGGATATTCCGATCGTCGATACGGTGGCTGCGATATCGGTTGGGATCGTCGACGGGACGCCGCTTCTCGATCTGGAATACGTCGATGATGTCAATGCCGATGTCGACATGAACGTTGTCATGACAGGCCGCGGACTTCTGGTCGAGGTGCAAGGTACTGCCGAGAAAGCGGCCTTTACTCGCGACGAGTTCAACAGCCTGCTCGATCTGGCTGCTGACGGCATCGCCGAACTGTCCGCAGCTCAGAAAGAATTGCTCGGGCTGTGATCCCCCGGGTGGTTGTTGCATCGAAAAACCCGGACAAGATTGCAGAGATTGCTCGATTGCTCGATGGGGTGGTGGGGGAGTTGGTGACCGGCCTGTCGTGGGAGGATGTCATCGAGGACGCCGACACGCTGGCCGGGAATGCCTTGCTGAAAGCCCGGGCGGTGTTCAATGCCACCGACCTTCCCTCAATTGGCGACGATACCGGGCTGTTCGTCGCAGCGCTCGATGATCGCCCGGGCGTTCACACGGCTCGCTATGCCGGTCCCGATGCCACGTACGACGACAACGTCACCAAGATGCTTCTTGAGCTCGAAGGCGTCGAGGATCGTCGGGCCGAATTCCGAACCGCGGCAGCCTTTGTGGACGGTTCAACAGAAGTGGTCGTCGAGGCGGCGCTCGTCGGGGTGATCACCGGACAGCGCCGGGGCGTCGGTGGGTTCGGCTATGACCCCATCTTCGAGGTGGACGGTCAAACGCTCTCTGAGATGGGCATCGACCAGAAAAACCGACTATCCCACCGTGCGAAGGCGCTAGCCCTTCTGAGGGACGCGTTAACCTGACCGATCGGACGACCGTGCTGGGGTTAACGCCGGAAGTTCCCGAACGGGGGAGGCTGATCGTTGATACGGGCGTAGTCGTTCAGCGCGAACATCCCGAAGACAAAAGCAATGAGCCAAGAGCGCAACACGATCACGGCATAGACGGCGGCCACCCCCGCCACAATGACGCCCACCCAGGCGGCCTGCTTGCGGCCGTCTCGGGGATTCTTACGCTCCAATACTTCGGCCAGGATTTGTGATCCGTCCAACCCGCCCATCGGCAGCAGATTGATGACGGCCCACGCCAGACTCATCCAGACGAGGCAGGTGATCGCAAACGACAGCCAGTCGCCCTGAATCGCCCAATAACGCAACCCGAGACGCCACGGTACATTGACGGCACTCTGCATTGCTTCACCGAACAACCCGAAGCGAATCCCTGCATAACCGAGAAGACCCAACCCGAGACCGGTAACCGGGCCGGCGGACGCGATCCATATACGGCTTTTCCAGTTCACGCCGGAGCCGTACCGCTCATTCCAGACGGTTACCCCGCCGAGACCGTAGAGCATGACGTGATCGAGGAGAGCCCCTTGGCGCCGCGCCACGATTCCGTGGGCAAGTTCGTGAATCAAAATGGCGACGAGAACGGCGATCAACCAGATCAGGATGCCGATCACCCCGAATCCCGCTCCCACCACCAGGATGATGAGCAGGAGGTATGACCAGTGCAGTCTGATTGGAAAAGACCCAAGCTTGAACTCGAACATTTTATCCATCCAGCTATAGTCGGATTAGTGCGGACGAAGGGACTTGAACCCCCACGGGCTTTCGCCCACCAGGACCTAAACCTGGCGCGTCTACCAATTCCGCCACGTCCGCAAGATCCAGCAAAGGCTAATCGTTCTTGTGGAGCGTTTGGCCAGTCTCTTCAGGACCGCAGACACATGGTTGCGTCTGCCAATTCGGCCCGGTCTGCAGGATTCAGGTAGGGCTTATTGTTTTTGTGGAGCGTTTGGCCAGTCTCTTCAGGACCGCGGCCACATGGTTGCGTCTGCCAATTCGGCCCGGTCTGCAGGATTCAGGTAGGGCTTATTGTATTTGTGGACCGTTTGGCCAGTCTCATCAAGACCACAGCCAGCGAGGCGGTTCTGTGGCAGTTCCGCCACGTCCGCACGGTGAGTAGTGAAAAAAGTGGTTCGGGTCTCCTGCAACGAGAAACGGAGCGCCCTTCATCGAAGAGACGCTCCGTTTGTGGGTAGGCCGCCCGGGACTTGAACCCGGAACCTGCGGATTAAGAGTCCGTTGCTCTGCCAATTGAGCTAGCGACCCGGATCCAGTTTATATCCGATCCGGCTTGCCGTGCCAATTGGATGCCTCCACAAAACGGAATCACGAATCTGGTCGTCCGGAAACCTGCCAAACTGACCAACACAAGAACGGGCTGTAGCGCAGCTTGGTAGCGCACCTGCTTTGGGAGCAGGGGGTCGTCAGTTCAAATCTGACCAGCCCGACAAAGAATGACTCATCGCCCGAACCGGGTTAGACCGGGGCGTTGAACGCCGGGAATGCGGCTCCGTGGCCCGGGATGATGATCGTGGCTTCCTTCAGGACGCGACCGCGATGGTGGTTCAACTGATCGACATCGAAAGCCCGGGGATCACCGGCTGAATTGGCGTTCCACCAGAGATGGGTCATGGCCAGCGTCCCGGCCTCGGTTTCGACCATCGTCGTGATGTCTTCGCGTGTGTGCCCCGGGGTCTCGAGCAGTCGGATGGAGTCCGAGAGTTCATATCCTTCGGCAGGTCGAGATGTCCACATGTCGCGTTCGTAGGTGGCCCAATAGTCGTGCAATCGAATGTTCGGGAACAGCGCGATATGCCAGGTGTGATCGGGATGGTGGTGCGAGATGATCACGTCAGTCACGTCCTCAGGGGTGACACCATGTTCGGCGAGTGGGTCGAGGATTGTCCATCGGCTCGACACCATGCCGGGATCAACCACGGCGATCACGTGTTCGTCACGTATCAGGCTGACCGTACCGGCCACTCGTTCTCCGACGTAGCCGACGGTCAAGATATCAACTGTTGCCACTATGCAAGCTCCTCTTCTCTCGACCCGGTGTGCAGTGTCGGTCCAGACTATCCGGTCTCCGGTGTCAGAAAGCTGGTTACAATCTCGCTTGCAGAATGCGGGTGTAGCTCAATGGTAGAGCCCCAGCCTTCCAAGCTGGTGGTGCGGGTTCGATCCCCGTCACCCGCTCGGTGAGGGCAGTCTCATGAGAATGAGAAACCCTCGCTAGCGTTTACACTGTCGGACCGGATGCTCCCGTAGCTCAGTTGGATAGAGCAAGAGCCTTCTAAGCTCGAGGTCGGGGGTTCGAATCCCTCCGGGAGCGCGGCAATACGGATAAGCGCCCAGGTTGATAAGCGCAGAGAACAGATATACAGATATATATACATGGTGGCCGTAGCTCAGTTCGGTAGAGCACCGGGTTGTGATCCCGGCTGTCGCGGGTTCAAATCCCGTCGGTCACCCCAAAGCCCAACACGCGCCCGAAAGGCGCGTGTTGGTTTGTGAATAATCGAGGAGCGCAACGTGGAAACCACAGTTACCGACGCCGGGCCATTTGAAAAACGGGTCGTGCTTTATGTCCCCGAGGAACGCCTGGACGAGGCCAAGTCGGCGGCGGCCCGCCGGCTGTCGCGTTCGATGCGTATACCCGGCTTTCGTCCGGGTCGGGCACCAAGAAAGGTCATCGAGTCGGCGGTTGGATCAGAGCGCCTCCGTGCCGAAGCCATAGATGACGCGCTGGGTGAACTGGTTGGCGAGGCGCTCGGCGAGCTGGACATCGTGCTGGCGGCCACGCCGACGGTGGAACGCGTCGGAGACACCGACACGGGTATCGAAATTTCCGTGATCGTGGCGAGTTGGCCGACTCTCGCCGAGACGCCGAATTACGTTGGTCGTGAGATCGAGATCTCCGGTCCCCTGGTGAGTGAAGAGGACCTGGCCGAGCAGGTCGATCGGATGCGCGAACAGTTTGCGGAGCTGACCGAGGTCGATCGGCCGGCCCGTGATGATGACTACGCCGTGGTTGATCTGGCCGCAGTCGATACCGAGGGCGCCGCCATTGACGAACTAGCTGCCCATGATTTGACGATCCGGGTTGGTCCCT
>JAENVV010000255.1 GCA_016650365.1 Acidimicrobiia bacterium | reverse complement strand
CGAACATCGAGCGCCGAATGCCATCGATGATGTCATGACGAGCTTTCAACCCCATTTGGGCGTACACCACCTGGGCACGTTTGGCAGCGGAAACTGCCTCGTCGATGCTGGCAAATATGCCATCGCCGAGATCCATGTCGATCGCCAGGTCCGCCTGAGCGGCCAGCGTTACTCCGGGCCGGTTACCCATCGGTACGTCGCCCATCCGCAGATGAACCCGGGCGATGATCGCCTGAACTTCCTCGTCTGACAGGCTCATCGCTTACCTGAGGGCTTACTTGGTGTATTTCTCATCGCCGCCCACTTCCCACGAATCAACAATCGCCATCACGACGGCATCGCAGGGTCGCTCAAACGTGTATTCGGTTTGTCGAGCGGAGCTGCCACTGGCATACATGACCACTTCACCGACTCCGGCGCCCACCGCGTCGGCGGCAACCACGTAGCTGCCGCTGCCGTTGTTATCGAGATCCAACTGCTCCAGCAGGAGGAAGGTGATTCCGTCGAGACGGGGTTCCTTACGACTGGCAACAACCGTTCCCGCTACTCGTGCGAGAAGCATGGTATCCCCCGTCTACTTGGCGGCCTCTGACCGGCCGAGCGGCAGAATCGCATCGAGAGAATCGTGCGGGCGAGCAATGACATGGCTGGCGATAATCTCTCCAACGCGCTCTCCGCCCCTGATTCCAGCTTCGACCGCAGCCTTCACCGCAGCAACATCGCCACGAATGATGGCGGTGACATAGCCTCCACCGGTCTCTTCGTACGATACGAACTCGACCTTGGCAGCCTTCACCATTGCGTCGGCTGCTTCTACCATGGCCGCAAAGCTGCGAGCCTCAATCATTCCTAGTGCATCTGCCATTTCTTCCTCCTCTTAACGTACGTTCTTGTTGATCTGGTCTTCGGTCAGTTCTGGTCGCGCCCCTCAATCCCTTCAAGAGAAGCGACGGCGGCTCGCCATCCGACTTCGATGTCGGCTTCCTCTCCGCCCAGGTACACCCGGCCGGCCGCCCCGAATGCGCGAACCTCGAGGATGTTGATATTGGCGGCCTTCTCGGCTTCGTTCGCAGCCAGGGCGGCATACGCCGCGGGCACGCACTCCATGACATACAGCGTCTGGCCGGGGGTAATCATTTGACCGTGACGCATTTTGTTGATGAGCTGGGCCTGGTGGTCATCGATGTTGCGAACGATCTGGCTGGATAAAATCTTTGGTTTGAGCCGATCGGTTTCTTTGAGGTCCATCGCTTCGAGGATGGCTTCCCCCGCCCCCCGGGTTTCGGCTTGCTCCGGAGAATGGATCTCAAGCAGGCCGAACACTCGCTCGACAATCTGCATACCGGGCTTCACCGCGTTCGACTTCAACGCTATATCGGTGAGACGATTGATCTCGATTCCCGGTGAGATCTCGACGTACAAGGCAGCCTCTTTTGCGAGCGGAAGAAAGCCACTCGCCGTGGTACCGATGAACGCGGCGTGTTGTGGTTGCAGGCTGTCGAGGAATACAAACGACCTCAGCTCAATATTGCTCACTTGATGCTCCTCCTGTGACAATGGCAATTCCTGCGGAGGCGCCGATGCGGGTGGCTCCCGCCGCGATCATCTCCTCGGCGTCTTCCCGGCTACGGACGCCACCGGACGCTTTGATACCCATCTTGGGACCGACCGTTTCGCGCATAAGCAGGACATCCCCAACTGTTGCACCGCCTCCGGCATAGCCTGTGGAGGTCTTGACATAATCGGCTTTGGCAAGCAGAGCGAGATGCGACGCCATCACCTTTTCGGAATCCTCCAGAAGAGAGGTTTCGATAATGACCTTGTTGAGAGCGCCGACTTCATGGCACGCGTCTGACACTTTGGCAATATCGTCCTGAACGACGTCGTACTGGCCGGACTTGAGGGCTCCGATGTTGATGACCATGTCGATCTCCCTGGCTCCATCCCGAAGTACCCGACGAGCTTCCATCGCCTTGATCTCGGAAAGTGTGGCCCCGAATGGGAATCCGACCACCGATGCAACCTTGACATCACTCCCCCGCAAAGCGAGAGCGGCCCGTTTTACCCAGGCCGGATTGACGCAGACCGAGGCGAACCCGTACTCGCGAGCCTCGGCACACAGGACGTCGATGTCATCGGCGGTAGCGTCCGGTTTAAGGAGCGTGTGATCGATGTATTTTGCAAGGTCCATGGGTACCTCGGCACCCTGGCCCCGGTAGCTGACCCGATCGGCACCATTGGCGACCACATGACGGACCCGGTCGGGGCTGTGGGCTGCACAGGATCCATGACAGTCGGCGCAGGGATCGCCACCGTTGAGGGCCGCGATCACTTCTTTGGTCACGGCTTCGATGAGTTCTTGCTGATTCATGCGTTGCTCCGGAGGTATTGGCGTTCAATGGCTGTGATCTTGTCGACTCGATCGGCGTGGCGGCCCGGTGCCCACGGCGTTTCGAGCCAGGTCTCGGTGATCTGTAAAGCGAGAGCCGGGCCAATCAGGCCGGCGCCCAATGTCAGCACATTGGCGTGGTTGTGTTCCCGAGAATTTCGGGCGCTTGAGAGGTCGTAACAGAGAGCAGCTCGAACGCCGGGCACCTTGTTCGCGACCATGGCCGAACCGATACCGGCCCCATCGATGATGATGCCGCACGTAACTTCGCCTGCCGAAACCAATTTGGCGACTGCCAACGCAAAATCGGGATAATCGACCGACTCGGCACTGTTCGTTCCGCAGTCGACGACCTCGTAGCCCTGCTCTTTGAGGCGGAATCCTATCCGCTCCTTGAGGGAGAACCCACCGTGGTCACACCCGATCGCGATTGTCGTTGTCGAGGTCATCGCGGGCGCAGATGCCGGTATGACAACAGCCGACGGTTCGGCGGTTGAAGCAGGTGTCAGTCCAGACACGACCCGCCGCACGACTTCGCGGATTACGGCTTCTGATGGCATCGTTGCGGACACTAGCGTCGGCTCAGGAGCTGGGAGCAAACGGGGGCCAACTATCGGACGGGCAATCTCCCTGACGGCAGCGGACGAATAGCTCATGGGCGCCTCCGCGAGGAAGGTAGTGGACGCCGCTCGTGCCGGCCGCCCGCAGCGCGCGATGAACCGTGTCGGCCACCCGGGACGATATGGGCACCGTCCGACAGCTCTCCGATTGGCTGGTAGACGACCCGCATTAGCTGACGCAACGGTCCAGTAAACGGGCTCGACTCGTTGATCTCCACGGTCCGGGCCCGGCCCACCCGCTCTTCCACAACCACCCCCGATTCCAGGAGTCGGTTGACCTCGCGCATGACGGTGGTTTGGTCGACACCAATCGCCGTCGCGAGGTTTGACAGGGTTCGCGGACGATCCGTCAGGAAGAATAGCTCGATCAGCAGCTCCCGCTGGGTGTCAGTCCGCAAAATCGGCAAGATTCTGATACCCATATTCTGCATATTACGCAGTATATCCTGCGAACTACGCAGATAGCAACCCCGGATCAACCAACAACGGCGTAGAGGGACGCTCGCGAAGTCCCCGAGTCACCCTTGTGACCACGACTCGCCCATGAGAACTGATTGACCGCGCGAATGCATTGGGGCTCGCTATTGTGATGTCAGTTGCGCGACTGGCGATAACGAAGTGGAAACGACCACTGGGGAGCGCATCAAACTGAAATAGCGCCGTTCGCCTGGGCCACACGACCATAGGAGGTCACCGTGTCCCAGAGAACCGAACAGCAGGCTGCCGAACAACTTCCGGTTTTACGATCACCGCTCGGCCGCCCTCTGGCCGTCGTGGCCGATCCCATCTCGGCTTCAGGTCTTTCTCGCCTGGCAGAGGTTTTTGACGTCGATGCAAGCGTCAGTCGGGACACGGACGACCTCTATCGGCGGTGTGCCGTAGCCGACGCCCTCATCATCCGCTCCGCCACCCGGGTCGATGGCAGGCTGATCGCGGCATCCGGTTGTTTGACCGTGATCGGCCGAGCCGGGGTGGGACTCGACAACGTCGACCTCGACGCCGCCCATCGGGCCGGAATCACCGTTGTCAACACTCCAGATGCCAACAGTGTCTCCGCCGCCGAGCATGCCATGGCCCTCCTTCTGGCCGTAGCGCGACATGTTCCCCAGGCGCGCCAGAGTATGCAGGATGGACGGTGGGACCGGACCGCTTTCGTTGGCGTCGAACTGTCCGGCAAAACCCTGGCCATTCTGGGACTCGGCAGGGTGGGCCGCCTCGTAGCGGAACGGGCGAACGCTTTCGGGATGCGGATTGTTGGATACGATCCCTATCTTCCGGGCACGACGCGCGTCCCGGCATACATTCGCCGGGTGGACTCGGTTACGGTCGCCACCGCAGCGGCGGATTTTGTCACCGTCCACATGCCACTGACGGCCGAAACCAGAAACCTGATCGACACCGCAACCATCTCGAAGATGCCCCACGGTGTCCGCATCGTCAACGCCGCCCGCGGTGGAATCGTCAACGAAGGCGCCCTCCTGACCGCTCTTGAGACCGGCCGGTGTGCCGGCGCCGGGCTAGACGTATTCGTCGAGGAACCCGTCACGGATCGCCGCCTGGTCAACCACCCCCTCGTCGTCGCCACCCCCCACATCGGGGCGTCGACGTCCGACGCTCAGAATCGGGCAGGTCTCCAGGTGGCCGACGCGGTTATCAGCGCCTTCTCTGCTCGTCTCCAATCAATCGCATGACTGGATAAACGGTATCAGACGCCCCGATCGCCCATGATCTGGGGATCGAATGGCTCGATCATGATGCACTCGCCCGGGCACTCCTCGGCGGCTTCAATGACATCTTCGATTTGCGAATCCGGGACTCTGGCCACCCCCCGGGATCCCTCGGGACCATGGCCTGGCCCGTCCCCGGCATCGAAGATGACCGCTTCACCAAAGTGATCAGCGGTTTCTTTGACGACCCAAAGGCCATCTGAACGAGCTTCGAACACGTCGGGGGCGATCTCCTCGCAGATACCATCACCGGTACAAAGATCCTGATCGATCCACACCATCAACTTCGTCGGGTTCACGCGTTGCCCCCGGTAGGCCGGCGCCGCAGTAGTTCGGACCCCCGCCGATAATGTCCCAGTCCTTCGACCTGTCTGACAAACGTGCCCGATCGACCGAGGCGCCTTCCTACCTGATCGTGGGATTCACCTTCGCCGAGCAAAGCCATGACCCGATTCTCGATTGGACTGGGCGATCGGCGCGCCGGCGGTCGGGAACGTGGGATGTCCGTCCAATCGATAATCTTTTCGACCCGCTCGGGAGACTTTCGGACCCGTCGAGCAATCTCGTCGACCTCAACTCCTTGGGCAGCCAGTTTGAGGATGCACCGTTCCAATGGACGCAAATGTTGCATCAGACTCCAATCTTGTGGGGACCACTTGTTGTGGAATACCCCCTCACCTTACCCATCCGCAGGATCTCGGTCTGGAACAAGTTCCTGCACCGCCCTTGCGAATACTCGATGCCCGGCCTCGCCCAAGAAGCCTCCCCCCTGAAATCTGTAGCCTGATCAACATGACCTCACTCCCCCGACCGAGACCGTTTCCGCCGACCGACCTCGACTTGCCCGATGCAGTTCTGGTTTTCCTCGACTTTGTCCAGACGACCATGGTCAACAAATTGGCCGGCCTCACTGAGCCTCAGGCGGCATCGACACCAATCCCGACCTCGCCGGTCATGAGCCCACTCGGATTGATCAAGCATCTCACGGCCGTGCTGCGCCAGCACGTGCAGATCCACATCGGTGGCCTTGACCTTCCTGTCCTCTGGGACGGCAACGACCACGATTCCGAATGGAGATTGGGTCCAGGCGACACGATCGCCACCGTCCTGGCGCGCTTCGATGACGAATGCGCCGTGTCACGACATACCCTGGCCGGACTGGACATGGAGACCCGGATTATCGCGTACGGAAACCCAAATCGGGTTGGTCGTCTACTCGTGGACGTCTTGCAGGAGTGTGCCCGCCACTTGGGGCACATGGATATCGTTCGCGAACTCATCGACGGAGCGAAGGGGGAGTGACTATTCGATTCCATCTCAGCGTCCATTTTTGCCGCACCAGCGTTAGGACCTCTCGAAACTACTGAATGCCCTTCTGCTCGACACATCGGACGGCAAGGTTGGTACGGTGGGGGTGAGTTCAACCGAGGAGAGATCGATGAAACGTCTCACTACGGCGCTGGCGATGTCACTGGCGCTCCTACTCATGCTTACCGCCTGCGGTGGCGACGATACAACCACCACCAGCACGGCCGCAGCAACACCAACAACCGCGGCTTCCGCGACGCCAACTACCGCAGGTTCGTCGGATACGACGATGGCCGACGTGCCAGAGTTCGCCGGCACGATCAAGATCGGCGCCGCCGTCTCTGACACGGGGACGTACGCCAGAGAGGGTCAGGACACCCGGCACGGCTACGACACGTGGCTTGATTGGGTGAATAACGAATACGGCGGTATCAAGGTCGGCAACGACCGGTACAACGTTGAAATCATCTACTACGACGACGAAGGCGACTCGGACACTGCCGCCACCCTGGTCGAAAAACTGATCACCGAAGATGAGGTCGACTTCCTGCTCGGCCCATACTCAAGTGGGTTGACGATGTCGACCAGCGCTATCGCCGAAAAGTACAACGTCATCATGGTGGAGGGCAATGGCTCGTCGGAAACCATCTTCGAACGAGGCTTCAAGAACATCTTCGCCGTCCTGACGCCAGCTGGGAACTACACCCAGTCGGCACTCAAAGCGCTCGCTGATCTCGGCGCCAAGTCCGTCGTAATCGCCTACGAGGACGCCGCCTTCCCCACTTCGGTGGCGGTCGGTGCCGAGAAATGGGCGAAAGAGTACGGTATGGATGTGCTGGCCGTCGAGACCTACCCGGTCGACGTATCCGACGTGTCCGCCATCATCACCAACTTCAAAGCTCTCGATCCTGACGTCTTCGTCGGAGGCGGTCATTACAAGGACGCCCTCCTGTTCGTGCGGGCGGCCAAGGAGCAGGGCTGGGCACCCGGCGGTATGGTGATAACGGTTGGACCATCCAACCCTGAATTCGTCACCGAAGTCGGCGCGGATGCCGAGTACATCATCGGCCCAACCCAGTGGGAACGGACGATGTCGTGGAGCGACGAATGGTTTGGCACACCTGAAGAGTACGCGGTCCGATACGAGGCCTTGTGGAGCGAACCGCCGTCATACCAGGCAGCCGAATCGACCGCCACTGCCCTGGCTCTGCAATTAGCTATCGAAGCCGCAGGCACGATCGATACCGACTCCGTTCGTCAGGCTCTCTACGACCTTGACGTCACGACGTTCTACGGCCCGATCAACTTTGACGAAACAGGCAAGAACGTGGCAAAGCCAATGGGATCGATTCAGATCCAGGATGGCGTTATCAATGTCGTAGCCCCGGCCGAAGCAGCTGTCGCCGAGGTGCGGTACCCGATGCCACCGTGGAGTGACAGATAGTCAATACCTGATGGTTGGGGGTGGACCAACTGCTCCACCCCCAACCTCACTAAGGACTGTGAAATGGACCTGTTCCTCCAGGCACTGATCAACGGAGTCATCCTCGGCGGTTTCTACGCCGTAATGATGCTCGGGTTTTCTGTGATCTGGGGAGTGATGGGAGTCATCAATCTGGCCCACGGCGAGATGATCATGCTGGGCGCCTATTTCGCATGGTTTTTGAACAGCAACTACGGAGTGGACCCGTTCGTTTCCGTTTTGATCGTCATGCCGGTCATGTTCCTGCTGGGCTACGTACTCCAGTTAGTCCTCATCAATCGGGTGGTCGATCGACCGATCCTGGCATCCCTGCTCGTCACTTTCGGCCTGTCGATTGCCATCGCCAATCTGGCAAAACTGGTGTTTACGGCCGACCTTCGCATCTCGGACACGACGCTCAGCGGTGCGTGGGCGTTCGGCGGGGTTACCTTTCCGGTGACCAAAACGGCCATCATGGGGGTGGCGTTGGTAATCATGTCGTCACTGCACCTTTTCTTGCAAAGAACCAGAACCGGCAAGTCGATCCGGGCGGCCGCCCAAAACAAGCAGGCGGCTCGTATCGTCGGCATCGACATCAATCGTATCTATGCACTCACGTTTGGCATCTGTATCGCTATTACCGGAGTGGCCGGCGCCGTGATCAGCCCCGTCCAGGCCGTCTTTCCCTTCATGGGCACCCCCCTGACTTTGCGGGCCTTTACGATCACCGCCCTGGCCGGCCTTGGGAGTATCCCGGGCGCCTTGATGGGTGGTGTGGTTCTCGGGATCGTCGAGAGCATGATCGGTATTTATGTATCGGGGATCGGGACGAACCTTGCGATCGTGGCGTCCTTCGTCCTCCTAGTCGTGATCCTCGTTACCCGCCCCCAGGGCTTGTTCGGAGGGCTCCGCCCCCACGAGGAACCTGCCCAGATATGAGCCGACTGCCCCGTACGCCGCGACTCACACTTCTGGGCCTGTTGCTCTTAGGCCTGGCCGTCATGCCACTCGTTCCCGATTGGTTCCCAGACCAGAGTTGGGTTACCAACTCACGGCTGTTCTCATTTACACAGATGTTCATGTTGATCACTCTGGCGAGCAACTGGAACCTGACCGGGGGATTTGCCGGATATGTCGACTTCGGTCATACGGTGTTTTTCGGTATCGGCGCCTACGGCACCGGCATTCTGATGGGCCAGGGCTGGAGTTTCTGGCCCGCATTGGCAGCTGGGGCGGTCTTCGCGATGATCTTCGCACTAATGATCGGCTATCCGACCTTACGACTGAAAGGCCCATACTTCGCGATTGCCATGTTGGGGACTTTCGTTGCCATGCGGGAGATCGTGCGTGTCTGGAAAGGTCTCACCGGCGGCGGGGTGGGACTAACCCTTCCTCCTTATCTCAACCGCCCCCTTTTTTACTGGGTCACCCTGATCTTGTCGGTCATCGTCGTCACCTTGATGTGGTCGATACGCCGATCCGAATTCGGCGCCAGCCTTATCGCCATCCGCGAGGATGAAGTAGGTGCTGAAATGCGCGGCATCAACACCACCGTCAACAAAATCACGGCATTTGCGATCGCAGCTTTCTCTACTGGCATCGTCGGTGGGCTGTGGGCCTATCAGAACACCTTCATCGATCCTGACATCGTCTTCCTCCAGAGTCGGACCGTTGAACTCGTGATGATGTCCATGCTGGGCGGTCTCGGGACCGTGGCCGGCCCCGTAATCGGTGCTGCGACGATCTACTGGATGCGCGACGTCGTGTGGGCCAACTTCGCCGACTACCACCTCCTGGTCGAGGGGTTCCTGCTCATTCTCATCGTGCTCTACACCCCCGAGGGAATCATGGGCAAGCTCGGGAGCAAGAACGCCATCAGCCTTCAGAAACTCTGGACCCGCAAGAGTCCGGTCGAAGAAGAATCGACCGAAACGCAGCCGGAGGAGGTCTCATGACCGAACCCCTACTGGACGGACGCGGCGTCACGAAACGGTTCGGCGGCCTGGTAGCCGTAAACAACGTCGACTTCCAGGTATACCCGCATGAAATCGTCGGGCTGATCGGGCCGAACGGCAGCGGCAAGACCACCCTGTTCGACTGTCTCAGTCGCGTGCAGTCGATCGATCAGGGCCAGGTTCTGTTCAAGGGCACCGATATCACGCACAAGAAACCCCATGAGGTCGCACACCTCGGTATGGCGCGCACCTTCCAGGTAATCCGGGTGTATCGCAAGCTCACCGTTCTCGAGAACATGAAAGTCAGCCGACAGTGGCGGGGCGAGATGATCTGGAACCAGCTGAGGCCAAGTCATCAAGATGTTGAGACCCGGGCTCGGGAGCTCATCGACTTTCTGTTGCTGACTCACCTGACCGACCAGCCGGCCGGAACCCTGTCGGGCGGCCAGCGACGCCTGCTCGAACTCGGTATGGCACTTATGCCCGACCCGGATTTGGTCCTGCTCGACGAGGCAGCATCGGGAGTCAACCCGACCCTCGTCGAAGAAATCAAGGACCGGATCCGAGAACTCAATCGGGAGCGTGGCAAGGCATTCTTGGTCGTGGAACATGACATGCGGTTCATCGCCGACCTCTGTACCCGGGTATATGTCCTCAACTACGGAGAGAAGATGGCCGAGGGCACACCCGCTGAAGTCATGGAAAACGAAGCCGTGATCGAAGCGTATTTCGGATCATGAACGACACCGCCACGCCGCTGCTCGAGGTACAGGATCTTTACGCCGGCTACCTCGACTTCGACATTCTTCACGGGGTCAACCTGGTCGTGCGGCCCGGCGAAGTAGTTTGTGTTATTGGGCCTAATGGTGCCGGCAAATCGACCGTTTTCCGGGCGATTTACGGACTCATCAAGGTCCGACTCGGTCACGT
>JAENVV010000254.1 GCA_016650365.1 Acidimicrobiia bacterium | reverse complement strand
GGTAGGTGATCGTTGCGGTGGTGTCGGGGACATCCAGTGTGGTCCAGGCTTCCGTGCCGATTCTCCATTGGACGAACCATTGGTATCGAACCTCAAGTGGGTAGGAGCTCAGGGACGGGTGGCAACGCGGGGTTGACCCGGGCTCTTCGCAAGTCTTGACCTCGTAGGTGTGCCGGGCGGCGCCGTCGGGATACCCGCTGAGAAGTGGATATGTCTCGGGGGCGAGGGTCAGGCTTGATCCATCACCCCAATCGACGGTGATGGCCGCTACCGAACCGAAGACCTCGAGCTCTCCACCATTTGGCCCGGCGATCGAATCGGCAAACGTTGGAGGTGGGGTCAAGCCCAAGTGAGTTTCAGCGCCGGTCAGTCCCCATGGCACGGCCGGGTTCAAGGCCGGTTCTGGGATCTGGTGGATGTAGTCCCTGACCAGATCCCACACCATGGCATCGGTCGGTAGAGCCCCAACCGGTTCCGACGTGCAGACCGGATAGGTGACGTCGACGTTGAGTGGACCTCCCGGGGTTCCGTCCGAGTCGAAACCAAAGGCAGCCGACCCGTCGGAGTAGCGGGTGATCATCTCCCAGCCGGTCCAAGCCGTCCTCCAATACCAACACGTCCCGTTGGTGGCTGAACTCACCGCCGGATACAACCGCAGAGGAACCTCGTACTCCGACGCGTAGTCAATGATCGTTCCAGAAACGCGACAACGGGTAACGGTCGTGGGGCGGTCGTAGGCGTCCCAAGTTGTATCAGTCCAGCAGAACTGGACAACCTCTCCGGAAGCTCTGATCGGAAGAAGCACCAACGCCAGCACCAGCGCCAGGTACCTCACGGCGTCACCTCCCGTTGGAGGTTGTCGCAGTCCATCAACCACAAGTCGTTCGCATATTTCCACCCGGTTGCGAAACGGAAGCCGTATCGGGAATCGGGCCAGAGAACCGAGACCGTGGGGGCACCGACTGATCCCCGGAACTCAGTCATGTCAATAAAGTTCTCGACGACCAAACAGTCGGGTCGATCCAACAGAATTTTGGTCCCCTCGACTCGAACGTTGGTTTCCGTAGGCGCCACGACGAACTCCATCGAATCCATCGCCGAGATCCCTGCATCGTGAAAGCGCGTCGTCGCGACTACCGGCCAGAGGGCGTCGGGGTCTTTGCGGTAGATGGCGTCGAACCAACCGAACCAGAGTGTCTGTAACAAGGCCTCAACCTCGGTCGATCGTTGCCCTTCGGTCGTGGTCGAGGTCGCAACCGGCGCCGTGGTCGGCGGTGCGGTTACCGAGGTCGTGGCCGCCGTCACCGGAGGAGATGCGGTCAGTGGGGAAGGCGGTGATCCACCTTGTGCCGTCAGCACGATCAACGTCAGAGCCAGGGCTCCGACGAGCCCAAATCCCGCTATCAGGCGCCACTGGTTCGGTCTTTCCCCAGGTGGCACGTGATACCAACCTATCCGTAACCAACGGGTCCCGATAGTCGCGCCTAGCGGGAGGTTTCGCGCTCCGCCGTCTCCATCGATAGCTGCCCGCCGCTAGATCTGCGTGCAACCTCGATAAACACAGCCCACTCCTGCGCCACCGCCTATCAGGGTCTAGCCCGTTTGCGCCAAGAAAAGGATTAGCTCGCCGTCAATCCGCTTCGTCTTCTTCGTAGTACTCGGTGCCGAGGTGGGTTATGAGCTCTTCGCCCATCATGGCGCGGAGGTTGTTCTTCATCTTTGTGAGTTGGATGAAAAGGTCGTTCTCCGGATAGAGGCCGGGGGCAGCTTGTGGACTCTTGAAGTAGAACGAGAGCCACTCCTGGATTCCCGACTTGCCGGCCCTCGCCGCCAGATCCATGAACAGAGCCAGGTCGAGGACGATCGGGGCGGCCAGGATCGAATCCTTGCAAAGGAAGTCGATCTTGATCTGCATCGGGTAGTTGAGCCACCCGAAAATATCGATGTTGTCCCAGCCCTCTTTGTCATCTCCCCGTGGTGGGTAGTAGTTGATCCGCACCACGTGATAAAGGTCGCCGTATAGCTCGGGGTAGACATCGGGCTGGAGGATCGTTTCGAGGACTCCAAGCTTGGAAACCTCCTTCGACTTGAAGCTTTCGGGATCGTCGAGGACTTCGCCGTCTCGGTTGCCGAGGATGTTGGTGGAGTACCAGCCTTTGATCCCGAGCATCCGTGCCTTGAGCCCGGGAGCGATCATTGTTTTCATGAGGGTCTGGCCGGTCTTGAAGTCCTTGCCGCTGATCGCCACGTTGCGCTCGGTGGCGAGCTTGCGCAGCACTGGCGTGTCGACGGCCAGGTTCGGCGCGCCGTTGGCGAACGGCACGCCCTCCTTCATGCAAGCCCAGGCATAGATCTGTGAACTCGAGATCGCGGGGTCGTTTGCGCGAAGCCCCGCCTCGAAAGCCTCGATCGTCTGGTGGACGCTCGTTTCGGTGAGGTAGATCTCCGTCGAGCCGCACCAGACTGTGACCGCGCGCGCGCAGCCTCGCTCCTTCATGAACGAGCGGATGTCGTCGCGGATCGCCTCCACCATGTCCGCCTTCGTGGCAGCCTTCTTCACGTGGGTGCCGCTCAGGCGCTTGACGTACTCCGGGTAGAAGACCGCCGGCATCGGGGCGATCCTGGAGAGCTCGTCCTTCACGGCGTCGAGGT
>JAENVV010000253.1 GCA_016650365.1 Acidimicrobiia bacterium | reverse complement strand
GATGATGGCGGACTGGTGCAGCGCACAGCCCGGCTCGGGGTGGCCGGCCATGTCCTCGACTTCGACGACACCTATACCCCCGGACTCTCACATATCACCGCTCCCACCGCTCCTGCCGCCGTCGTGGTCGGAGTACACGTCGGAGGGTCTGTGGGACAGGTGTTGGCCGCATACGCAGCCGGTTTCGAAGCGATGGCTGCTTTGGCAAAGGCGGGACATCCGACGCTGTACGAACGCGGCTGGCACCCCACCGCCGTAACCGGGACGGTGGGCGCCGCCACGGCCGCTGCCCATCTTCTACGGCTCGATGATTCACAGACCGTCAATGCTCAGCTTCTGGCCATCCTTGGCGCAGGCGGGCTGCGTACGGCCTTCGGAACGGACGGAAAGTCCCTCCAGGTGGGGATGGCAGCAGCCCAGGGCGTCAACGCCGCGTTGCTAGCCGCCAACGGGGCGGCGACCAGCACCAACGTCCGCCGCGGCTATGAATCCGCCTACGGTGCGCCATGGGCTGAGCCGGTTCCCTCCGATCTAGCTATTGAAGAGAACTGGATCAAAGCCTTCCCGTGTTGCCTCCAAACCCACAGTTCCATCGAAGCCGCGATCCAGGCGTCCGCCTCCGGATCTGTCGATCCAATTGACGGCGGAACGGTCATGGTCCATCCCCGGTCCCGTCAGGCGGCTCCGCTCGATGACGTCACCACAGGCCTTGAGGCCAAGTTCTCGATCCCCTATACGACTGCCTTTGCGTTGCTCTACGGGGCGCCCAACGTTGAGGATTTCGCCGGAGTCGACGGCGCTGCCCGAAAGCTCGCTAGCAAGGTCACCGTTCGCCTGGACGATCAACTCGACGAGTCGGCTGCCGTATTTTCCTGGGAATCCGATTCGATAGAGGTCGATGCCGCCCGTGGGTCACCCCAACACCCCATGACTGCCGAGCAACTCGAGGCCAAGGTACGACAACTCTCGGGGGATCGCCTGATCGGTTCACTCGATGAACCAGACCGCCCAATCTCAGACGTCCTCGATCTGATTGTGGGCTGATGAGCGGATTGCTCGACGGGGTCCGGGTCCTCGCCGGACCGTACGCAGGCCAGATCCTTGCCGAGATGGGGGCGGATGTCATCGAATTGGAGCCCCCGGAAGGTGCACCGAGGCTCGGAGCGAGGTCGATGAAGCAGTCGAGGCGGCAATCGGCCACTTCACAACAGCCGAGGCTCTCGAGCGTCTGGGCGGCGCGGGCGTACCGAACGGTCCGCTCAACACGGTGCTTCAGGTAATCGCGGGGCCGGCATCGGCGGTAGTTGGCAGCGGGTTGAAGAACCCGGCTCGGAAACTGGTTGCTGCGACAATGCTTGCGGCCGTTTCGATGGCCGAACCCCTGGCGTTGTGGGCACATATTGATCACCGAGACGCGCACATCACCTATGTGATCGTGGCGGTGGCAGGCCTGGCAATGTTCCTTGTATTGTTCCGTAACCGAACCCGACAGGGAATCCGGTCATCAGTTCTGGCGCTCGCCGCGCTGTATCCGTTGGCGGTGGTCCTGGAGCTCGGGGCCCGAGGTTGTGCGAGTCAGGTTCAAGCCAGTCGCCCGGCGAATAGTCGTCTCTGCTATCCCCCGCCCCGCCGTGGGCGAGATCGGCTATTTCAATTGGCGGGCCAGGTCACGTAGTTCGGCGTGCATTCCGTCGAACGCATCGACCGTTGGCAACGGGGCCTTGTCTGCTTTCACCACCACCGTGTAGTTGGCATCGACGACATTCGCGATTGGTGCCTCCGTGGTTTGAGACAACAGCTGATACGCGTCCATTTGATGCAGGCCGAAAAGTTCCTGATACCACCGCACCATCTCAACTTGAGCGATGCGCCAGGAGTCTTCCATCGGTCGGGACGAACCGGCCGCCATCCAGTAATCGTCATTCTCCAACCGGGGCCAGGTTGGTGCCTGACCTTTGATGAGTTCCACGATGATCGTCGAGTTCATCGCTCCCTCGACCGCAGTTCCGCATGCCTCCCCTTCACCCTGCCGATAGTGGCCGTCACCTACAGAGAACAATGCGCCTTCCTGGTTGACACCAAGAAACACCGTCGTTCCGGCCCGGACCTCTGGCGAATCCATATTGCCGCCGAAGCGCTCCGGAACGAGTGACGAACGCACCTCGCCTCCCGACGGGGCAACTCCGACCGTACCGAGCATGGGGGCCATGGGAAGCTGAACTTCGAACGTTCCAAACCGGGCCTGAAAACCGACTGTGTTGTTGGCGGTGTCGACTTCATAGATCCACGTCGTTTCCGGGAGCCCGTCCTGGAGGTTGACCGTGCGGTCTGTGCCCGTCAGGCCACCGAAGAATGGAATGGTCGCCGAAGCCCCCCAGCTCCGGGCCGGAGCAAGGTCGACGATGTGAATGGCGAGCGTATCCCCCGGTTCGGCCCCTTCCACATAGAAGGGACCGGTCTGCGGGTTCACGTACCGGAGGTCAACCTTCTCGCTGGGTAGGTCGTGAATCGACTTCAGGGCATGGTTGAAGGCATCCTCCGACCAGAGACGGAGCACGGATCCCGGCTTGATCCGCATGACGGGTGCCACCCCACCAAACGTGTATGCGTACTGTTCAGGGCTCGGTGTGAATTCCACAATGTCCATACATCTTCCAATGCTCTTGCGAGCCACCCGCTACCGGATGACTACGTGATACCAACTGTCATTTCGTCACTCAAGACGAGATTCGTCAGCGAATCCGCTTTGTCAGAATTGGATCCCGCGGGTGAGGGCGCCGTCGATGACGAGATTGGTACCGGTCGTGAAACTGGATACCGGACTCGCCAGGAATACGACTCCGGCGGCAATCTCAGCGGGTTTTGCCATGCGGCCGGTCGGGTTCAGACCCATGGCGTATCCGAACAGTTCCGGGTTGTCGCGTTCGATGCTTTCCCATACGCCACCCGGGAAGTACGTGTTCCCTGGAGAGACGGTATTTGCCCGGATCCCCTTTTCCGCCAACTGAAGAGCCAGACCCTGTACGTAGGCGATAATTGCCGACTTGGCCGTGCCATAGGGACCTGAGGCGAAATCGGCCTCCCGACCCGAGACGCTCGATATGGCGACAATCGAGGGGGCGTCGCTGTGTTCGAGATACGGCATCGCTGCCTTGACCAAACGGACGGTTCCCATGAGGTCTACCCGGAGCGACGCCTCCCAGTTCTCGTCGGTATCGGGGATGGCCAGGGCACTGACGTTGCTGACGATGACGTCGATACCCCCGAAGTGCTCGGCGGAATCGACCACCCAGGCGTTGATGGCCGCCGGGTCGCCCATATCGAGGGCCGTGCCGACCACATCGACAGTGTCGGTAGTGATGGCCTGTTCGGTTGCCTCGACTTCGGAGACGGTACGAGCGCAGAAACCGACGTTGGCGCCTTCGGCGACAAAACCGTCAACGATCGCCCTCCCAATTCCCCTGGTACCGCCAGTGACCAGGACGGTGCGTCCTTCAAGCTTCAGGTCCATGCGTCCGCCTCCTCTGTCCGATCCTGAACTCCTGTCGATCCAAGTATCGCACTCCCTGAGTCGAAGAAGACGGCGAATCGGGTCGGCTAATCCACGTACAGGTCCCGATTCGAGGTCTGTCGGCCCATACCAACGAAGCGGCTCTTCGGCCGGGCAGTTCGCCTCTACCCATTGAACATGCCTTTTACATGATGGATGGTGAGACGGTGGTCCTCAAACGAAAGAAACGTTCGTCGTGCCTGTCGCGCTACTCACAATCGGATTGGCGGTTTTGCCGTGATTTTCATGCTTGCCAGGGACTCGAAGAAGCATGAATAGCCTCGTCGTTGATGCTTCTGCAGGCGCTCACCCTGACACGTTAACCGGGCTTCTTTCGGGTTGGCAATGCACCGAGCATGGCTGCTCCGGCGATCGCCGCGACCGGGATCGTCCACTGCACGACCGCATCTCGTGTGCTGATGCCAATAGTTGCGACCGCAGCTGCGGAACCGGCGATCAGGAGTAGGCCAATGGCGACGACCCTCCGGCTTTCGGGCGTCGGTGCCCGGCTAATGCGCCATTCATAGCGAGCAAAGATCGCCAGCAATCCGATGGTCGCAGCGGCGAGGGCAAGCAGCCAGATCGGTCGAGTTACCCACCACAACATCGTACCTGGTTCGATTTTGAAGACTCGACCACCAAACGTGAACAGACCGGCCGCCGCTATCAGTGACATCGCCGAGAGGTGCCACAAGTAGATGGTCATCAGGATGCCGGAAACGGTGACTACGCCGTGCCACGCCCTGGGTTTCGCGGTTAAGCGCCGAATGCTGTGTTGCGTGCCAATGATTATCCCGAATTGCATGAAGCTGAGGATGGCGATCGCAAACGTCGGCGGTGTCATGTTGGTTAGCCCTGCACCAGGGACCCCGACCATGGCTACGGGGTACCAGCCAATCCATGTGACTGCGATGAGCATGGCCAGGGCCGTCCCGAAGATAATCCACCCGGTCCGAGCCGGTACCCCATTCCCCCGGTCATGCGTTGACCACCAATAGCCAACTTGATGAACGGTGGCCCACACAAACAAGAAGTTGGCCCAGCCGATTCCCGGAACGTCAAGTGCGAAACGGGCGACGTCTACCGCAATGGCCGCGCCAGACAGGATGAGGATCGTGACGACACCTGATCGCTCCCACCAGGCGTGCGTTAGCGGCGCTATCGCGTTGAGGAGCAGGTAGACGGCAAGGAACCACAGAGGCACTGTGGCTGACATGGCTCCGGCGTAAATGACCTCAGCAGGCACGAACGTCCGCATCACCAGGATGAGGCCCACCCAGACGACGAGCAGAGGGACAACGGGAGTGAAGAGGCGGCGCGCCCTGGCTGTGATCCAGTCGCGGCGCGGTGCGGCATTCGCCTCGACCTTGCGTAATCCTCGCGCGTTGGCATATCCGCCCGCCAGAAAAAAGATCGGCATTACCTGCACGATCCACGTGACCCACGCCGCATAGGGGATCCATTCGAGAGAATTCAGCAGGGCGATCTCGCCGTCCGGCTTGAGCCAGATTGAGGCCGCCAACCAGTGGCCGAAGGCCACAACGAGAATCGCCACCACGCGCCAAAAGTCGACGATCCGGTTCCGGTCAGCCGGAGTGTCAGCTGCGAGCTTGGCCGTGTAAGCGAGATACTTCTTCACCCTCTGCCCCATTGGTTGAATCTTCGCCCAGCGTACCGGCGCAGTGGTGCGTCTGACGATCTACCGGCTTGAACTGACCGCTGCGCCAGCGGTGTTTTCCCAGGTCAGCCCGCTTCCCTCCCCTGCCAGTGGTCTCCTTCGTTCGGTTGGCCTTGCCGCTCAATTGCGTCGCGTACTGTTTAGGTATCGATCGTATTGTTGGTTCGGCATCCATGCAGCGGGTGAGGTGGATCCGATTCCCTTCATCATTGCTGGTCCAAGCTCGATCCCCCGACGGCGAGCAAAAGATTCTCGCCCGGTTGGGCCGCGATAGTTGGTTCCGAGTTTTTCTCGGGCGGGGTCGTCGTGTCGAGCTCCCGGACGGTACTCGATGGCGTATCGGCTCCGGCGGAATGGGTGGGGAGCTTGTTCCGATTGTCACCTGCCCAACCGGCAGGCTGGCGATTGGATCTTCGGTCGGCCAACGGTCCTACGGTATCAACGGCAAGGACTACGCCTACAACTTCTTTCCGACGAGCCGGAAACGATACGACCGATCGCCCTGGCTGCTGACCGAATACGGTGCGAAGCTGGCCACCTTTCAGTCAGCCTCCCTGTATGCGGAGCGCCCGGTGCCTCTCGCCACAATCTTGATTTGTTTCACGTTGATCAAATATGGGGTGCCGGGTGAGGGCATCCTCGTACCTAGTTTCAGTTGGCAACGGAGCTCCTGACGGACCTACCCGCCAACTTGCCAGTTCCAAGCGTGCCAAACGATTAGCGCGTTGAACACGAATCCGACAACGATCAAAAAGTTGTCGTAGAGGCCATCGTATGGCAACCCAACCAGATTGAAGAGAACCAAAAACACCGAGGCGACAATGGTGGCCCATCGGATTGCCGGATATCCCAGTGTGAGGGATAGGACGAGCATGACGATCGGAATCAGCATGACGAAGGCAGCAACCACCCAGAGCGCTGGAGATACCGGCTTGCCATCCATCTCTCCGGCGACGAAATCTCCCGCGAAGATTCGCAGAACGTCTCCCAACAGGTAGGTGAGCATGAGCGCTACCCAAAGCCCGGAAAGAACGATCCTCACTTCTACCATCATTCAGTCACTCTCTGTTGTCAGGCTGTTGTCGTTCGCCGGGATCGTGACCACGCCGTATCCACAGGTGTGACCTTACCCGCAGTCGTCGTGAGCGTCAGCGAGCGCATCGAACGGCTTTGTCGTGTCGGTCGCTGGAATATACCTGCCGGCTTGGATAAGATCGGCAAGGTCGCTACGGATCTCTTTGGCCGAAAACGGGCGCAGCTTCCGCGGAATGAATCGTGACGCGACCATCGCCTACTTGGCCTGCCCAGGTATCTACCCGTGAAGTAGTCAATCGAGTTGGCGACTAACCCCAAGGAGTCCCGCCACGATTGTCATAGCGGAAGGCCGGATCTTGGGTCCTATCGCTCTGGTCAGCCGGAACCGGCTTCGATAGCGTGGCCTATGAGATGGTTTCTGTATGGGTGCTGGTAGCGGCCGTCGGTCTCGCCGTGGCAGTATGGGGAAGTCGCCGCGCCGTGGACTCCGCATCACGAGTAGCGCTTGGGTTTGGCGTCTCACCCTTTGTCGTTGGGGCGGTCCTTCTATCCGTTGGTACTGATCTCCCGGAAGTCGCCAACTCGGTCGTGTCATCGTTGTCCGGAAATGGTGACATTAATCTCGGTGATTCAGTCGGGTCGGCAGTAACCCAGATCACGCTGATCCTGGGATTGCTTCCCTTTCTTGTTGGGCCGTTTGAGGTGACGCGTCGACGTGTCCAAACGATTGGGCTGCTCACTGCGGTTGCGCTCACGGTGCTCGCCGTGATGGTGGCTGACGGTTGGATGTCTCGTGGTGACGGTATGACCCTGATCGTCTTGTGGTTGGGGATGTCAGTGTTCGTCGCGAAGCGGCGGTTGGTCGCATCCGACCCAGTGCTGGTTGTGCGACCAGAGAAGTCGATGCGGCTTGTCGCGGCCACGATTCTCGCGCTTGGCATTGTTGCGGCAGGCGCGATGGCAGCTGTGTTCTCGCTTATTGAGATTGCGGAGATACTCGGTTTACCGGAGTTTCTGGTGAGTTTCTTCGGTCTGGCAATCGGAACCTCGTTGCCGGAACTGATCGTCGACTTCACCGCGTTGCGACAAGGACAGCGAGATCTTGCGGTTGGAGAGGTTCTTGGTTCGTCGATGGTCGACGCCTCGCTGTCGGTCGGTGCCGGCCCGGCCATAGCTCCGGTGGCCGTCACCGTTTCGTATGCCCTCTGGTCGTCCCTGATGGCGGTCGTCGTGGCCCTGCTCGTTACCCTGGTGCTGTCCGTGCGGGAACGCCACGATCGCAAGAGTGGCTTCGTCTTCATCTTGATGTACGCGGCGATGTACCCGATCCTGCTTAACGCCTGATATCCCGTCCGCTGAACCGGGCCTCCGTATATCGGTCGCGCTCAGCCGGGTTCGTCTGCCGAGCAGGCAGTCGGTCTTCTGTCCGGTGGTGAGACACCAGCCATTTGACTTTGGAGCAGTTACTCGAGCGGTGCGGTCACCGAAGCCAGCAGCCGCTCCACCTCGTCGATGCTTGGCGTCGAGCGGGCACCCGCCTTGGCGATGGTGAGAGCAGCAACGGCATTGCCCCAACGGATGGCTTCGGCCAGGTCCAGGGCTCGTCTCCGTGCCGTAATGAAGCCGGCGTTGAAGGCGTCGCCCGCACCCACCGTGTCGACTACCTCTACGTCGAAGCTGCCTGCCCGGGCTATCCCATCAGCGGAACAAGCCACAGCCCCTCCTCTTCCTAATCGAGCTATGACCACGCGATTCGGGCCAGCCAGCTGCGTGGCCGCCTGGATCGGATCGTTGAGTCCGGTAAGGGGGATGATTTCGTCGGCTGCCGCGCCGAGGATCACGTCCGCGCTCGTCATGGCTCTTTCGACGACATCTCGAAAGCTGTCTTCCCATCCCCAGTTCTCAAGGCGGAGGTTGAGGTCGAAAGACACGGGAATGCCGGCCTCTTTCGCCCGTCGCATCGCCTCAAGAATCGCCTCGCGTGCAGGAGACAGGCGCAAACAAATGCCAGATACGTGAAGCCAATCGGAGCCCATAAGGGATGCGACGGTTTGGGCCTCATGGAGGCGGCCATGAGCACCGCCCCGGGGCGGCCACACATAGATAAGCCGGTCTCCGTCGGTCGGTAGCACCGTAATGACGGTCACGGTGGATTCATCAGGGGTGGTCTCGACCGATTCCGTGTCGACTCCCACTTGGCGCAAACTTTCGACTGCATATCGGCCGTAGCTGTCGTCTCCGACCGTGCCAACAAACGAACACTGCTCTCCCAGTCGGGCGAGAGCGGCTGCGGTGTTTGCCGCAGATCCCCCGCCGAAGAGTCGGGGGTCCGGATTGGCGTGCGGGGAAACTCCGCGTTTGGGAAGGCGAATTTCGAGGTCCACATTGGCGTCGCCAATCACAACTATCCGTCCGATGGTGTCGCTCCCCTGGCTTCCTTGACAAAGCGCTGAACTTTGACAAGATCCTTTCGGAAGCCGCCCGAGGTTACGGGCCGGTTCGTGTGGGTAAGCGAGTCAACTCCCGAGGGTTGGACGCGTGCGATGGCCGCCGACACATTCTCAGGTGACAATCCACCGGCCAGGATCACCGGCAGCTCCACGGCGGCGACTATTGCGGCACTCACGGCCCAGTCGTGGATCGTTCCCGCTGCTCCGACGCCTGCGATGTTTGGATCGACGGAATCAACTATCAAGTAGTCGACAAAGGGAGCGTACGACCTGGCCACGTCAACCGACTCCGGGCCAGTCACCGCGATCGCTTGCATGATGGGAGTTCCAGGGATCCGACGCCGCAGGATTTCCACTCTGGCCGGCCCCAACGCGCCCGCTGGGGCACAAAGGTGCAGAATGTCGGGGCGGACATCGCTGACCATGGATTCGATGGCGTCGAGGTCGGTTTCGACAGTCAACGCCACCGACTTGGCAACCCCGATCAATGTCGAGCAGATATCCGCTGCGAGGCTATTGGAGATCTCGCCCGGTAGACCTCGATCGGATGGGGTAACTCCGAGGTGGTCGACACCGAGCGCTGCCACTGCCAGGGCTTCTTCGACAGATTGCATCGTGTAGATCTGGACAATGAGGTTGTTCACGTCCGTCGGATAATCGCACTTCGGCACCCGGGTCGCCAACTGGCCATGGAGCAGTCCTCACTGCAGGCAGGTTGGGCGTATGGATGCCACGGCAACCACTACGATCACTGCGTGACCCGGACCAATGAGTTTGGACAACTGATCGGGGACGATCTTCTCGGCTGGCAGGAGCCCGTCCGGCCGTCTCGCGTCCCGCTCCAGGGGGCTCGGGTCGATCTGGTCCCGCTTGATCCTGGCGACCATGCCGCCGAATTGTTCGAAGCATTCGCTCCTGCCTCGACCTCGCTCTGGACCTACATGTCGTTCGGCCCATTCTCCGATGTTCATGAGCTTTCTCGGATACTCGATGGACTCAACACGCTCGATGGTTGGTTGCCGTACGCGGTCGTCGTTTCTGGAGTCGCCGTCGGGTTGGCCTCATACCTGCGCATCGACCCACCAAACGGGGTGCTTGAGATCGGGTCATTGGCGTTCTCACCGGGCCTTCAGAAAACCAGCGCTGCAACGGAGGCGCTGTACCTGATGATCAACCATTGCTTTGAACTCGGATACCGACGGTGCGAATGGAAGTGTGACCATCTCAACGCTCCTTCGCACGCGGCCGCCCGTCGACTCGGCTTCCAATTCGAGGGAGTCTTCCGGCAGGCGACCCACTACAAGAGCCGCAACCGTGATACCGCCTGGTACGCCATCATCGATAGAGACTGGCCGCTGTTGCGGGCTTCGTTTCAAGCGTGGCTGAGCGCAGAAAACTTCGACGAACTCGGGGAACAGTTGCGATCTCTTCAGTCGTTTCGTCCGGTCGAGAAGGATCAACCGTGGTCGTAGATCGGCGCCGCCTCATCTTTCTGGTCAGCCTTACCGTTGTTCTGGTGATCTTCGGAGGTTCGGTTGTGTACTGGCTGGCCGACGGGGCGGTCGGAACTCCCGAAGAATTCCGGGATCGCGTCGCTTCAATCGGTCTAGAGGTTGACTGGGTCAGCGTGGGTCCACGCGCCGGCGATGGACGCGTCGAAACCGATTGCGGCACGGTGTCGGTGACCGTCAATGAAATCGATGGAGACCTATGGTTGACCGCCAATGGGGAACGCCACCAGATCACTTCTTCGACCGTCGACGATCTACTGTCCTGCCGGAGCCAGTGAGGAGCCCCGGTTTGGCATCTGCCGCAGCGTGAAGGACCGGTAATGTTGGTTCTCTTGTGACCAGGCTTGTCTCGTGGCGAGCAGATGGAGGATCATCATGGCTGAGATAGTGCAGTTCCACCACGTGCAGGGATTGACATCCGGTCTGGTGGCTTTCGCCGACCGACTTCGGGCGGCCGGCCACACGGTGCATACGCCCGATCTCTTTGACGGTCGAACCTTCGACTCCATCGAAGAGGGGCTCGCCTTTGTGCGAACAATCGGGTTTGAGGAGACGATGGATTTGGGCGTCAAGGCCGTTGAAGGCCTCCCTGCCGACCTCGTGTATGTTGGGCTCTCGCTAGGCGTCATGTCGGCCCAAAAGCTCGCACAGACCCGACCAGGTGCCCGCGGCGCAGTCTTCCTCTATTCGTGCTTGCCGACGTCGGAGTTTGGGGAGTGGCCGGCAGGCGTTCCGGTTCAAATTCACGGTATGGACGCGGACCCGTTCTTCGTCGATGAGGGCGATCTCGATGCCGCCCGGGAGCTCGTCGAAGAAGCCGACGACGGCGCACTGTTCCTGTACAGCGGCGATCAGCACTACTTCACGGATAGCTCGCTTCCGGCATACGACGAAGCCGCCACGACGCTCGTGGTGCGTCGGATGCTTGAGTTCCTCGACAATATCTAGGCGGACCCGGGAGCAGATGACACGGTCGGTGCCGACCCTCTAGGGTGTGCACATGGAAACATGGGACGCCATCACATCTCGCCGTCAGGTCCGCAGCTTCACCGATGAGTCGATACCCGATGCGGTCCTGCGCCGCATTCTTGAGGGTGCTCGCCTGTCTCCTTCCGGGAGCAACCGTCAGCCATGGGATTTCGTGGTCGTCAGTGATCAGGCCCAGAAGACCCGCCTGTCGGCGGTTTGGCAGGGGGCTGGATTCACGGCTGGTGCTGCCACTGTGGTCGCCTTCGTTCAGCCGATTTCTGACGATGAACGCATGGGCCTCATGAACCGATTCGATCTCGGCCAAGCCGCCCTTCAACTCGCCGTCGTGGCTGCCGATCAAGGAGTGGGAAGCGGACTGGCGGCCTGCCGGGACCAGGACCTGGCCCGGGAAGTGCTCGGGTTGCCTCAGGATCGTTTCGTAGCCATCCTCGTGGCGCTCGGTTATCCGGCCGATCGTCCCCTGATGCCCATAAAGAACCTGGATAGGCGTCCCTTTGATGAGGTCGTCCATTTCGACTCGTGGTGAAGCCCAGCCCCGGGCATAGCCAGCCGTAACCGGGCCTGATCCTCACATCTGGATCGTGATTTTCCCTTGTGGATGCCCGTGCTGCTGATACTCGAGCGCCTTGGGGATGCGGGAGAACGGAAATGTTCGGTCGATGATCGATTTCAGATCACCCGAAACGATCAGTTCCTTCAGAAAAACCACGTCTTCTTGTCGGAACGGTTTCCAGGCGAGCATGGACATCTTCCGGCTCCCGAACATCGATATCAGGGGCGCCAGGAACATCGCTCGGAACAGTCCAGGGATCGTACCGGGAACCATGACGTAGACGCCGTTTCTGGTCAAAGAGCGTCTGCTGGCGAGGATTGAGCCAAAGGCCGCGATATCGAAGATCCTGTCGTACCGAAGCCCGTTCTCTGTGTAATCGACGGCGCCGTAATCAATGACATGGTCGGCACCGATCCTTCGCAACATCTCCAGCTTCTTCATACTGTCAACTGCGGTCACTTCCGCTCCGAGCGACTTGGCGATTTGGACCGCGAACGGGCCGATGTTCCCGCCTGCTCCGTTGATTAGAACCCGATCACCAGGTCGGATGGGTCGTTTGCCGCAAAGGCCTTGTAAAGCCATCACGGCCGCTTGAGGTACCGCGGCGGCCTCTTCGAACGTCATGTTCAGTGGTTTCAATGCGAAGGCTGCCTCTGGGGCACATACGTACTCGGCAAACCCGCCGAATCCATATGCGGTTAGATCCCCAAACACCTCATCACCTGTCCCAAAGTGTGTCACGTTGGCACCGACCACTTCGACCTCACCTGCGACGTCCAAGCCCAAGCGGGGATTGCGCGGCCTTCGTAGTCCCGTCCCCAACCGAGCGATGGAAGGACGCCCCAGCAAGTAGTCGACGTCGGCCATGTTCACGGAAGACGCCACAACTCGTACCAGGACCTCGTCGGCTTCTGGTGTCGGCCTCGGTACGTCACTGAGCTCAAGGACGTCAGGCGATCCGTATTCGGTGCGGATGAACGCTCTCATGGCATGTTCTTCTCTCGTTGCTTGCTGTGGGTGTCGATCAGGTGGGCGTCGCGATGGGTGTGGTGGATGTCGCCTCGATCGCGACTTTCAGCGTTGTACCGAGATCGTACCTGACCGGCTCCAGGCGGTTGGGAAGAGTGTCCGCTCTAGAAGGATTCGCCGTATTGCCAGGTTGGCCGGGCGCTGAGTTCCTCATCCGAAGTATCGAGGAGGAGGTAGGCGATCCATTCGCCGATTTCGTCTGGTGGGGAGAGCTTTCCCTCCGCTTGAAGCGCCCGGAAGGTCTGCCTGGTCGGTGAATCGTGCGGCGATTTCAACACGGCATCGACCAGTGGCGTTCGAACTGCTCCAGGGAAAGCTCGGATTACCTTGACATTCACGAGTTCTTCGGCCGCCGAGCGAGCTGCCATTTGCGCCGCGGCCTTCACGATCGAGTAGGCAGCCCAGCCAACCCTGAGATCGTTGGACGAGTAGCTGTCCAGAAACACGATCCGCCCCAGCTGTGTCTGCAGTTGCTGGTTGAGGTCGATCGGAGCCATGACATGAACCCGCATCTCGTCGAGTAGTACGCCGGAGTCGATCGAGCCAAACGCTTGTGGTTCGATCAGGGTGCCTGCTGCGTGAACGATTCCGCCAACGGCGGGATACGAGGCGCAGGCTTCGACAACTCGGCTCGCTCCTTCGCCAGATAAGAGGTCAGCGGCAAGGGCGGTCACATGGGGGTAGCTCGCGGGAAGCTCGCGCAGCCCGGCTGAGTCCCGAGCGACGGCAAGGACGGATTGGTCACGCTCGGCGAGAGCAACGGTTACGGCGCGGCCGATGCCAGAGGATGCACCTGTCACAACGAACACTTGCGCCTCCTGGACTCGAATGTGCAGACGATACCCTTTGCGGGATCCTTTGCGGCTGGAACAGACCAAATGGCCGGTGTTCCGAGGTAGGCTCGGGAGCCATGTCTGCTGACCGTTACCCGCAATCCTTTGATGAGATGATTGCAGCCAAGAATCTCATCTTCCCGCCAATCACCTTCGAACGCGGGAAAGAGTTCAAGCCGAGACCGGATGACGTCATCATCACTCCCTGGAGCAAGTCCGGGACCACCTGGCTCCAGCAGATCGTGCATGAGCTTCGCTCGGGCGGGGATATGGATTTCGACGACATCTCCCGGCTTACCCCGTGGATCGAAGTCGCTGATGCGCTCGGGATCGACCTTGACGCCGACCAGGGCTGGTGGCCGCGGGCGTTCAAGAGTCACTATTCGTACAACGCCGTGCCCAAAGGTGCCCGATACATCGTTTCGTTCCGGGAGCCCCGCAGCACGCTCGTCTCGTATTACCGATTCTACGAAGGTTGGATGTTCGAACCGGGAACGGTCACGTTGGCCGAGTATCTCGCCCCTCATCTTGATCGGGGCCGGGGTAAGGACTATTGGACTCACATGGCGTCATGGTGGGGTCAACGTGACAATGAAGACGTGCTGCTCCTTTCTTACGAACTCATGAAAGAAGATATCCGGCCGGTCATCATCGCCGTGGCACAGTTCATCGGGATCGACGCTGATGAGGCGCTGATCGACCTGGTTGTCCGCCAGTCTTCCCGCGAATTCATGCTGGAACATGGGGATCGTTTTGACGATCTTTTGCACCGACAACGCTCGGACGAAGTTGGGGCTTTACCGCTCGGTGCCGGCTCGACCAAGATCACCGACAGTACGTTCGACCCACAGCGCTACGAACTCTCCCCCGAGATTCTCGCCACGATGGAACGGAACTGGGCCGAAACGATGGGTGCCACCTATGACCTACATTCGTATGACGACGTTGTCGAGCAGCTGCGCGTAACCTCCTGAGATCACCGCTTTGATCGAGGACGGGTTCTGCCCCTGGTGGAACTAGATCGTGACCCGAACCTGTCGCGACTACTTCTACTCACGCCAGTTCGATCGCCGCCCCCACCAGCCCACCTCGACTGCGACTGTGCTGGTCCGGCTAGTCCCATAACGTCGGATGCAAAGATACCGGCTGGGGAACTGCGGGTTCGGCTGGATCGGGAGGGCCGACTAGGCGTTCGATGAGGTTCGCCCAATCGAAGCCCTCGGTTATCTCTGACGCCCGAATCGTGACCAGTCGATCCTTCGGGACGTAGGAAGGCAGGATGAGGTCAAGTATCGACTCGATCTCGTCTCGGAATTTTCGGTTGATGCTCCGGACCCCATCGACCTTGAGCGGCACATCGGGGAGTAATCGCACGAAGAGGTCATACGTATCGGACCACTTTCGGACAAGTGGCTTCACATCGAATGGGTCGTCACCCCCGGTCGCCCGGAGGAAATAGGCGAAGTTGTCGATAACCGCACGGTCGGTCACCAGCACCTCAGCTCGATATCGGAGCTCCAACTCCTGCTGGATTTGCGCCATGATGACCCACAGTTGGGCTTCGGGAGTGGATCCTTCATTCAGTCCGAGTGGGTTGAATCTGATGACTTCACGTCCGACCTCCACACTTCGCCCGCTCCGACCCACGGCGCCGGCAAAGGAATGCACGGCGTTGGTCTTGCGAACCGAATGCGACCCGATAAAGGCGATCTTTGATGAGGCTGGTGTTTTCACGAGCGATTCTGTCCGATTTGGGGCACGCTACCGGGTTCGAGACCCCATTGTCGAACTAGCCGACGAAACGACTGAGCGGTATGCCTCTTTAGGTGAGGTCGTCGGTCGGAACTGCTACGACCGGGTGTTTGCTCACCAAAAGTACTTGTTGGAGGTCGCTGCCGAGCAGAAACTTGCCGACTCGTGAACGCCTGCGCATACCTATGACCAGCACGTCGTGCTCAACTTCGGCTACAACTTTCTCAATTTCTGCAACTGGCTGACCAACCCGAACCATCACTGCGTCGGCGGCGTCGGCAACGCCGACTTCGCTCAGTTTGGTCGTGAGGTCTCGTCTCGCCTCGTCCATCATTACGTCGACGTAGTGGCTTTGCCCGGGCACCTGCTCACGGGCTTCACGCTCTTCGTTCGAGATGACGTGCAGCACCTGCAGCGTGCCCGATGTCTGTTCGGCGAGACGCGCACCAAATTCGAGCACCTTGCGGGTGCTCGACCCTCTGTTCACTGCCACCAAGACCTTCATAACCCTTGCTTCCCTCGTTCGGTTGCCTTCAACCTACACCCGGTGGCACCGTCCAGATTGCACTTCATGCCGACATTTCCGAGCTTGTCGGAGGAACCAGGTATCCTCGCCAGATCGAACCTCTCACCCGACCAGGTAACCAACGAACTGCGCCTGATCAAACCGTATCTGATGATTGGTCAGGACTCGGCGATCTGGTAACGCTGACGGTCGAACGTCTGGCAGAACCTGTCGAGGGGATGCATCGAGCGATCGTCGGTCGCTGGTTTGACCTGGTGGGTCCGCCAATCGATCCCGCTCGAGACGTCTATCTGAGATCGGTCGGAGCGGTATACAGCTCGGTGCGAATGACCGGCTGGGCATTGGGAAGGATCCTGGCCGTTGGCGGTTCGGTTATCCAACGGGTTCGGCCGGTGCCGCGCCTATGGGACTCGAGGGTCGGTAGTGGCGTGCAAGCTGTCGCCAATGCCGTGTGGGGTGACCAATTGGCCATCCAGGCGAGTCCGCTGGCGATTGACATGAGCATCAGAGATGATGGCGGTGCTCAAATTTCCCCGACTCGGGACGCTTTGGCGTTGGCGTTTGAGGTTCCTACTTCCCGAGTGGTCGTGTTGATCCATGGACTTGGCGAGACCGAGCGCTGCTGGACGGCCGAACCGACATCGGATGCACCAATCCCGGGATTGGCCCGCCTGTTGTCTTCTGCGGGATTCACTCCCCTCCTGATGCGCTACAACACCGGCCGGTCTGTCGCCGAAAACGGAATCCACATGTCCGACCTGCTGGAAGACCTCTTCCGCGCCTGGCCGGTGGCCGTCGACGAGATCGCTCTGGTTGGCAACTCGATGGGCGGGCTCGTGGCACGCAGTGCCGTTCAGACCGGCCTGTCGGTTCAACGTGAGTGGTCGAACGTCGTGCGCCGTCTGGTTACGCTTGGATCTCCGCACCTGGGTGCGCCGCTGGCGAAGGGTGCCCACCTGGCCTCGTTGGGCCTTCGAGTGTCACCTGAAACCCGACCGCTGAGTCAGTTCCTGGAACGACGCAGCGCCGGCCTCAAAGACCTACGTTCTGGCTCCATCGGCGGGGACGATCCCCGGACGGCCGCCGAGGGAGGGACTCAGGTGGTCCCCGAACCGGAGGGCATAACGCAACACTTCATCGCTGGAGTCTTGACCGGCGATCCAGGACATCCGGTCGGCTCGCTTCTTGGAGATCTCATCGTTCGGGTGCCCAGTGGGACCGGCCGGGGACGTCGGCGGCGCGTTGAAGCCACTCATGTAGCAGTCATCGGCGGTCGTCGTCACTCCGACCTGGCCCGCGATCCGGTCGTTGCCGAACAGGTGCGCCAATGGCTCGTCGCGCAACCGTGATCGGGCAAGCTCTCATCGGGATGAGGCGCGCAAACCGGCCATCGGACGGTGCATCCTGGTCGCAGTTAGAGTCGTGGCTGTGCAACATCTGAATCCCTCCCAGGCGGCCATCACTGCAATAGCGCCAACCGGTACCCTGCGGGCTGGCATCAACCTGAGCAACTTCCTGCTTGTCACATCCACCGCGACAGATGGCACACCGGTCGGGGTGTCGCCCGACATGGCTTCGGCTCTCGCTGCTCAACTTGACGTGGGAGTCGAATATCTGACGTACCCGAACCCCGGAGATGTAGCCGATGCCCTAACCGAATGGGATATTGCCAATATTGGAGCCGAGCCAGTTCGCGCCGAATTCATCAACTTCACCGCGGCGTACGCGGAGATTGAAAGCACGTATTTGGTTCCGGCCGGGTCTCCGATCGAGACCGTAGAGGCTGTGGATCAACCTGGTCATACAGTATGTGTGAAAGCTCGAGCGGCATACGGGTTGTGGCTGGAGCGGAATCTCAAACATGCCCAACTGGTGCAGGTCGAGAGCCCGGATTCATCGCTGGAGGTATTCCTCGAACGCGGTTTGGATGCCCTGGCGGGTCTCCGGCCGGGGTTGATGTCCGACGTCGAAAAAATCCCTGGTGCCCGAGTTCTCGACGGCCGGTTCTCCGTGGTTCAGCAGGCGATCGGCACACCTCGAGATCGCCATCCGGTAGGTCTTGAGTTCCTGATGCGGTTCGTAGAGGAGGCCAAATCGAGCGGCTTGGTAGCCGACTCCATAGATCGGCACGGTGTGACGGGCCTGTCGGTGGCAGGTCTGAGATAGACGGTAGATGACTGCGGACTAGGAACTGGTTCAGTCGGCCCGGCTGAGGATGACGGCTGAGTACGGGGCCAAACCGATTGTCACTGAGGCCGGCATACCGTCCGCCCCGCTGGCGGTGGCTTCCACACGGGATGCACCGCTACCCTCGAAACTTTCGTGATAGACAGGCGCGTCACCGTCGAAAACGACGTCCCAAATCCCCTCGATCGGCACCCCGATGACGTAGGCCTCGTGACGTTGTTCGGCGAAATTGGCGACTACCAGGACATCGTCGTTGGGTCCGGACTGGTCCCATCGGTAGAAGCCGACCACCTTGTCCTGTTGGTTGACGTGATGGACTCGCACGTGTTGACCCGTGAGACCTCCCGACGTCCCGCCGAGGTTGCGACGCAATCCGATGAGGTCCCGATACATCCGCACGACACCTGACTCGGTGTCGAGTCGCTCCCAGTCGATCGGATGGTCGTCGCGGAACCACTGGTCTTCGAGGAGTTCCTGGCCCTGAAAAATCATAGGAATGCCCGGCACCGTGAAGACGAGCACTGCTCCGAGAGCCGCCCGCTTACGGGCGTGCCACCCATTGGCGTTGCCTGGCCAGATTTCTTCGGGAAGGCGGGCGCTTCCGTTGGCGACCTCGTCGTGCGACTCCGTATAGACGACCCGTCGGAACGCGTCTTCACCATACCGGTGGTCGATGGCGCGAGCGACCGATGACATGTCCCGGCCTTGATCTTCGCGAAGCGTCAATATCGAGCGAATCGGGTGCACAAAACGGTCGTCCCATTGCGCATCAAACCCGGCTCCCCCATTGGTAGTGGGTTCAGTAATGGCCGGGTCGCCGAGGAGGTCCTCTGCAATCGACACTTTCCATGGCTGCCTGGCGTTGATCTCATCGTTGATCCAGCGCATGAGGCTCCATCCGTCATCCAGGTTCGCTCCTGGATCAGAACCCCCCCATACGTTACGAATGTGGGCGGTGGCATCCCATCGAAGCCCATCGATTCGAAATTCTTCGAGCCACATCAGCGCGTTGTCGCGTAGATAGTCCCGCACTTCCGGTCTCGAGTAGTCGGGTCTGGTGTGTCCCCAAGGGGTCTGGCCGCGCCAGTCGTTGTAGAAGTAGATGCCGCCGCTGTCGTCGTTGTCCGTCCAACCGTCGAATTGCCACAGGTCCAGGTCGGACGGGCCGAAGTGGTTGTAGACGACGTCCATGAAGACGGCGATGCCGGCTTCGTGGGCAGACTGCACGAAATGCTTGAACGCAGTAGGACCTCCGTAGTTCGACTCGATGGCAAAGGGGTGGGCCGGGTTGTATCCCCAGGACCTTTCACCGGCAAACTCCATGGGTGGCATCAATTCGATGACATTGACTCCCAAACGCTTCAGGTGGCCGAGGCGTCCGATCGCCGACTCAAAATTCCCGGGAGAGTCGCCGGGTGGATCGGTGAAGGTGCCGAGGTGGAGTTCATAAATGACCATTTCGTTCCACGGTGGGGTTCGGTAGTCGTCGGGTATCAGCCAGGGGTCCGAATCGCGCGGGTAAATAACCCCGTTGCCGATGCTGCTCGTCACCTGTCGGGCGTACGGATCCATACGCAAGAGAACCTCGCCGGCTTTGATGGCGAACTTGTACTCGTTGCCGATACGTGCTCCTTCGACCCGGCCGGCCCAGTAGCCTCCCGGTTCGGGCTCCAACGCGTTGGCATCAAGTGACCAATCATTGAACGTTCCCGCTACGGCTACCGACTCGGCATGGGGAGCCCAGACGCGAAATGTGGTGCCCTCCCCGTCGGGGATCGCTCCCATACCCGACGCTTGCTCATGTGCCATTCGGCCAGGCTCCGTCTCTCCGGTTTGGTGGGGTCTGTGGTCTCTTCACTCTGTCATCCTGCCACCCGGCTGGCGCCTACGCACACGCCGAGAGCGAGCGCTGCAACGGGGCGGCTAGTCTATGACAATCCACTCGCGTGGCTTAACGAAGGATCTGTCTGAAAGATGACTGATCGAAAGAAGAGGCTCCGCCATGCGGGGCCTCTTCTGATTTCGTTGATATTGGTGTTGACGGATTTCAATCCGGCGGATCCAGCGCGGATCAGTCGACGTGCGCGAAGAATCGGGCAGGCACGCCCTCGGCTCCTTCGAATTTGAGGAACGCGCCGAAGAACTGAAAGCGGGCGCCGTCGGTAGGCAACTCTCCAAGGTTGCAAAGCGACTGCATGAGAATGGCTCCACCTTCCCCGACTTTGTGGTGAATGACAAAGTCCGCAGGCAAGTAGTTCGTCAACTTGGCGGCGCCTTCCGGGAAACAGTCAAACCCGATGGCGGTCGCTCCGGTGGCCACCAGCCAGTCGGCCGCCGCTGGACTGCACGAAGGGGAATCCACGTAGTACCGGGGAAATGAGCCCCATGCCTGGTCGGTCCAACCGGTTCGTACGAGGGCGATTTCTCCACGCTTCGGGGTGACGTTGCAGCCCTCCAGGTCGGCAGGTGTGATGACGTGGCCCGGTTCAAGGCTCCCGAGGTCGAGGACAACGGCCTCGCCGCACGTGCGTGACAAAGCGACTTGCTCAGCTGTCTCACCGTCCTCCTGGAAGTGCCGGGTGAAGTCGACGTGGGATCCGGCGTGAAGGGCCATCGCTACCTGGGTCACCTGCCAGTACCCCGGGCTTCGGTGAATCACGTTCACCTCAATAGGTTTGTTCACCGAAGGCGGGCTGTACGTGGTGGGACCGATGGTGACGGTCAGATCGATGACTCTCATGTTTCTAACGATACCCGGAGAGTAGGTATCGGTGGAACCGACCGTGCGTCTATTGGTCTGGCGACACGAACTCACTCGTGAGGTTTCTTCCGGTCGCATCACTGAACACATAGCCGAAGGTTGGCAGGAGGCCGGTGGTTGGATCAGATTCATATGGAAAACCAACTACAAAGTACGGTTGGGCAGGTAGGGAAAGTTCGAGATCGACGCCAGGGCCGGTCACTTCGACAGTGCTGGCCCCGGCCTGGTTCATGCCCCACACTTAGATAGTGGGTGCCTCGCCGACCGTGGGGTTGAACGCAGTAATGCCGGAGCTGTAGCCCGATCCGGCAAACCGAACGGAGGCGGGTCCCATGACCCACGTGTATCTCCCCGGCAGCACCTTCTTGTAGCCATAGAGACTCAACTGTTCGACGTCCGGATCTGGCGAGCGCACCATCACCAACGCGTAATCTTCGACATCGACGCGATTGACAACAGTGCTGCCAGGCGAATCGGCCAAGGCGTACGCGACGATGCCCCCGGCGCCCTCGCTCAGGGTCGCTCCGGCAATCGCCGACAGCATGAGTGCAGCTGCGATCGTACCGGTTACAACCACCGGAACCGCCGGCTGAAGTAGCGGCTCTGTGGTGGGTTCGGCGGCGAGACGGTCAAGTAGCCGGTGACCTGGTTGGGTCGTATCGGCCACCCGAACCAACGCTTTGTAGAGCAGGTACGCCAGCGCAACGCCCGTGGTATTGAGGATCACGTCATCGATATCGACCGCTCTGGCCCTTGTGAAAAGTTGGGTTACCTCGATTGATGTCGAAATGACGGCAACCCGCCACAGGAGCGGGAATGGACGTTGGAGCGTCTTGAAGAGCAGTGGCAGAAAGACGCCGAGGGGCGCCAGGAGCAATAGGTTTCCCCCGATGTTGTATGAAGCCAGACCTTTCGACGTTTCGCGAATCAACTGCAGGATGCTCGCGAAGGGCACGAGGTTGAACCTTCCGTACCAGGCATAGAAGATGATGGTCATCGGGAAAAAAGTGAAATACACCACGACCAGTGACCAAATGAATAGCCCCGCAATGACGAACTCACGAGCAGTGTCACCGCCTCGCCGGCGCCAGATCACCACACGCCACGGAATCCAGACGGCCGTGGCGAGAATGAGATAGCGGGTTGCCTCAAATAGAATTATCGATGGGCCTTTATAGGTCCGCTAACTAGCAGACCTATAAGAGTTCGGTGCTCTCAAGGACCTGTGCCTTGTAGAAGGTCTGGAGGTACTCGAGTGACTCGCTTTGGACCTGGTCGTATCGGTCGCCGACCATCGGCGCGAATACGCACGTTGCGTCCAAAACGACCGATACGGCGATGCCTCGGAGGAAGGCGTCGTACGTGGTGTGACGGCAGCAGCAATTTGTGTGTTGTCCAACAACTACGAATTTATCGATATTGTGAACCCGGCAAGTGGCGTCGAGGTCGGTCTGCGTGAAGGCCGAGTAGTACCTTTTCGGTACCACGATGTCGTCAGGACCCGGCGCCAGGCGGCTGACCACCTCAGCGCCGTTCGAGCCGGCGAGAGCGTGTTCTCCGAATACCTCGAATTCATAATCTCCCGCCACGTGAGCGTCGTTTGCGTACACGACAACCCAGTCATCACGTTTCCTGGCAGCGGCAGCCAACTGATCGATTGTGCCAATAATTGGTTCTGCGGCGGAGTTGGCGAGAGTTCCATCTACAAAATCGTTGAGCATGTCGAGGATGACAAGGGCTGTTGTCATGGGCGGTGCTTTCTTGAAGGGACGTACGGCCATCATATCGGTGTCTTGGAGTTTGCAGAGATTCCTCTTGCTGCTCTCAGCACTGCGGATTGTGCTTTTCCCAGCAGCCACGCCTTATTGGGAACTTCCCTTTTTGACTTCGCAATCGACGATCGTGGTCGCCGCCCATGATCCGGATATCGGTGATTCGCATCCCCACTTTGACGGTGGATGAGCTGCCCTTGACTTTGACATCCTTGACGATGGTCACAGTGCCCCCGCTCACGAGCAGGTTGCCGTTGGCATCCATGATTCGCCCTCCCGGAACCCACCTGGCGGTCTCATGCTTAACTGGTTCAAATCAAATCAGGTCAGCCGCGATTCAAGTCTGCCAGGGCGCTGAGCACGGCTGAGGGGAAACTTTCTTGACTGCCGTGGCCTGCATCGGCGAGGACGTGGAGGTCGCTCGTCGGCCAGGCTTGCGATAACCGCCAGGCCGTCTCTAGTGGGCTACTCACGTCGTAGCGGCCATGGATCAGAACTCCGGGGATTCCGTCGAGGGTGCCGGCATCGCGGAGAAGTTGGTCTTCTTCGAGGAAGGCCCCGTTGCGCCAGTAGTGAGTCACGAGACGGGCGAACAGGTAGCAGAAGGCGGGGTCATCGAACCGAGGGTTCGGCGCATGGTCCGGCCCCAGCGAAATGTGAGCATCTTCCCAGGCACACCACTCGGTGGCGGCGTCGTTACGGACCTGGGACTCGGCCGAGTTGAGCATCTCGGCGTAGGCGTCGATGAGCGGCAGAGAACGGTATGGGTCAGGGACCGCCGCTGTGAACCGTGCCCACTGTTCTGGAAAGAGTCGTCCAACCCCCTCGGTTAGCCAGGCTACTTCTCGACGGGAGGTCGTTGTGACCAGGCCCAGGACCAACGCAGAAACCCGCTCCGGGTGCGACTGTGCGTAGGCCAATGCCAGGGTGGTCCCCCAGGAGAACCCGAGGACGTGCCAGTGCTCGATGTCGAGGTGGACTCTGAGTAGTTCGATGTCGGCAATGAGGTGGTGAGTCGTGTTGGTATCCAGGTCAACCGAAGGGTCGCCCGCCAAGGGGCGGCTCCGGCCCGATCCCCGCTGGTCCAGAAGCACTGCCCGGTAGGTAGCCGGGTTGAAGAGTCGCCGTTGGCCTGGTGAACTGCCAGACCCGGGCCCACCATGCAGAAAGAGCACGGGTCTTCCGGTAGGGTTGCCGCAGGTTTCCCAATACATTCGCTGGCCATCTCCGACGTCGAGCATACCGCTGTCGTACGGTTCGATCGGTGGGAAGAATTCGGCCATTGGCTCAGTCTACGAGAGTCGGAAGGCGCTCTTCGCACCGGTCTTGCATGGTTTCAACCAGAGTTCACACGCTTCCCATAGCTGCTGGTGCTGGGTGACCGAATGGGGGCCGAGAACGATCCGGCGGGCCTCGTGAGCATCGCAATTTGGACCCGTCCGTCGTTGGGGCACTCTTCGCGAACCACCCAGACCCACTCCCCCATTCCCGTGTTGCCGTCGCGGATTGAATTGACGGTCCAGCGGAGATGCAACGAGGAGACCAGCCCTGTTGAAGTCCCGCCCGGTGGCCCGTTCGTCAGTCAGCCGTGGGACTTCAGTGCGGGTCCCCTGTCAGGCGAACTGGACGGAGCGTTTGGCAAAGCCGAACTGGTAGTCGTCGATGATCGTCGTCGGGGCGGCCTGCGGGTCCGAGGCCGCCCCGAGGGAGATGAACAACGGTGTGAAGTGTTCCGCGGTCGGATGGGCGAATGGCATCCCCGGAGCCTGATGGAAGTTTGCGAGCGTGTCGAAGTCACCCCGGGCCAACGCCTCGGCAACCCAGATGTCGAACTCTTTCGACCATCCGGGGATGGTGTTGTGTTCGAACATTTCGCGGGTGGCGAACTGCAATCCGTGGGTCATGAATCCCGATCCGATGATGAGGACGCCTTGTTCCCTGAGTGGCTGGAGGCGGCGGCCGAGGTCGAATAGCCGACCCGGATCGTGAGTAGGCATGCTGAGCTGAAGAACCGGAATATCGGCATACGGATACATGATTTTGAGTGGTACCCAGGCACCGTGATCGAGTCCTCGAGTGGTGTGCTCATGGACTGGCTCGGTGTCCGGCATGAGTGCAGCTACCAGGCCCGCCAGCTCAGAGGCATCAGGTGTGGCGTATCGCATCGCGAAGTATCGGGGCGCAAAACCCCCGAAGTCATACACGAGCGGGGTTCCGGCTGCGGAGGCGGAAAGACTGAGGGGGGCTGATTCCCAGTGGGCACTCACGATGAGGATGGCCGTGGGTTTCGGGAGTGACTGCGACCAGGTGAACAGTTGGTCGATCCAATGCGGATCGTCGAATACGGGTGGCGCACCGTGGCTCAGGTACAGAGACGGCAGCGGGCCAAACTCGGGAGTCCATACGGTCTGAGAGGCGCTTGCAGGCGCCTGTGATGCAAGAAACTGATCGAACGCTTCTCCGGGATGGGCGGGATTCATGATTGACACGGGATCTCCACTGGAGGTTGATCTCTGAATGTCAATATTCTACCACATTGCTTGAATCGTCAAGCATTTAGTGGAGGTGCCTGGATGAACTTTCGCCCTTTTGTGGTTATCGGCCGCAGGCAGCCTTTCGGCTCTAGTTCTCTACCGGTTGGATCGATATAATTCGCGCCAGACCTGGCCGCCAGAAGGGCCCGCCAGGACCACTCGAATGAGAGGTGCCGACATGCGTCGTTCGTCTACCGTGCTCGTGGCACTGTTCGCAGTCATCGCTCTACTCGCTCCTTCGGTTGGAGCCATCCCGCTCACACCCGCCGGTACGTTTTCCGATGACAACGGCAGTATTCACGAAGCCAACATTGAAGCAATTGCCGAGGCAGGAATCACCCTCGGCTGCAACCCACCTGCCAACGATCTGTATTGCCCCAACGCCCCGGTAACCAGGGAGCAAATGGCATCGTTCTTGGTCCGAGCTCGCATGCTCGAACCATCGTTGGATGACGCATTTACCGACGACACCGGTTCCATCCACGAAGCAAACATCAACGCCATCGCTGCGGCGGGCTACACCTTCGGCTGTAATCCTCCTCTCAACGATCGGTATTGCCCGACCGCCCCGGTAACCAGGGGGCAGATGGCTTCGTTCCTGGTGCGAGCCTTTGCCGTGACTCCATCGGCGGCTGATGCGTTTACCGATGACACGGGTTCCGTACATGAAGCGAATATCAACGCTATCGCGGCCGTCGGGATCACGGTCGGATGTAATCCGCCGGACAACGATCGGTTCTGCCCGACCGCACCCGTCACGAGGGCCCAGATGGCCACGTTCGTTGCTCGAGCGCTTGGACTCACCCCCCTGCCACCTCCCTCGGTTGCCGACGCCAACGTCGCTCGGATATTTTTCTTCTTGAATCAGCCAGATGGTGGACCATTTCTGGCCACCGCTTCCCGCTATCTGGCTCAGCCGGTTACCCCCGATACCGCGGTTGATCTGCTGTTGGAGGGACCGACCGATGGGGAGCTCGCCCAGATTCCTGCGTTCTCGTCGACCATTCCAGCGGGCGTCGTTCGAAACGACTCTGTGGTCGTCGTAGCTGGGACGGCGACGGTTGACCTGTCCGAGACCTTCGACGACGGTGGGGGAACTGCCAGCATGACGGGTCGGCTCGCCGAGCTGACTTTCACCCTGACCGCCTTCGACACGATCGATCGTGTCAAACTCGAATTGGACGGAGTGCCGGTCACGGTCTTTTCCTCCGAGGGCTTGATTATCCCCGACGGGGGGCTGGATCGGGCCTATTTCCTTCCGACGATGGCGGATCAGCTCGGTGCGGGAATCGTGGCGGAAGTGAGCCCGGAGACCCCCGCCTGGTTCGAGTTCGTCGAGAGTCCGATCGAGGTCCGAGGACTCAGTCGCACGTTCGAGGCGACCGTGGCCTGGGCGCTCTTTGACAACGACGGCCTGGAATTGGCATCAGGATTCGAAACGACCGGCGGGAGCGGGCCTGAATTTGGAGCGATGTCTATCGACATCTCGTATACGGTGCCGCGCCCTGAGCTGGGGACTCTTCAGGTGTGGTGGAACTCCCCGAAGGATGGTGCCCGCCTAGATGTGCGAGAAGTAGCCGTCTGGCTGATGCCATAACCGTGCCGACACAACCTCAACTTACCGGCGATCTACGCGCCCACGGTGATCGAGTGAACTAACGTGTGCACTGCTTCCATCTAGGAGATCAGTGCGTGCAATCGACCCCGGTGAAGGTCATTATCGGCGCCGTTTTGGGTGCCCTCATGGGACTCGGAATCGGTCTTGTTGCCATCGCTCTGGCCCCGAATAGTGGCTTCGGTGACCTGGCAGCTGCCGCGGTTACGACAGTATTTCTGATTCCTGCCGGAGTTGTCATCGGTGGCGTAGTGGCGTTTTGGCGCCAGCGTCGTCGCCGAGCCGGGTGACTCCGACGGTGTGCCGGTACCGAACGATCTAGGCTCGGTGCATGGGGGAACAGGCAATGGATGGTCGGATGGGGTTCGTTTCGGACCACATGCCCATTCTGAGGGCAATCGCACGTCGTTTCAGCGAGGAACGGCCGTTCGAGGGTCTGACCATTGCGGTTCGCATCCACGTCGAGCCGAAAACCGGGGTCCTGATACGGGCGCTGGTCGGTGGCGGTGCCCGGGTCGTAGCGATGGGCAACAAAGGCACGACGGACGATCTCCTCGCCGGGTACCTCCGGAACCTCGGAATCGAAGTGTTCGGGAGTCGAGCCGATGACGATGTGACGATCGCCTCCAACCTTCATCGTCTTGTGGCGGAGCGCCCTGACCTGGCGCTCGACAACGGGGCGGAAATGATCGAACTTCTTGTTGAGGACAATCAATCCCCGCTCGGGGCGACCGAAGAGACCACCTCTGGCGCGATCACATTGCGAGGGTCGCTCCGGGGTCGAGTGCCATTCCCGGTGCTTGTCATCAACGACAGTCCTCTGAAAGCGATCGTTGAGAACAAGCATGGGGTTGGCCAGTCCGTCGTGGAGTCGATCAGGTCGGCTACGAATCTTCTGCTGCATCGACGTCGGTTGGTCGTGCTTGGTTACGGCTGGTGCGGTCGAGGCATCGCCCAATATGGACGAGCCGCCGGTGCCGATATCGTTGTGATCGAGCCGGATTCCATCAAGGCGCTCGAAGCGGCGATCGATGGTTATGCGGTCTCAACCATGGAGGAGGAGGCGTCGCTTGGTGACCTTTTCGTGTCGGCAACAGGACACGCTCATGTCATTTCTGTTGAAGACATGGAACGGATGAAACCGAATGCGGTGCTCGCCAACGCCGGCCATTTCGACAACGAAATTGACGTCGAAGGACTTCGCAAGGTTGCTGTGCCAAGCGATCGGGGTGCCGACATAACCCGCTATCGGTTCGCATCGGGTGGGTCGATCGATGTGGTCGCCCAAGGGCGAATGGTGAATCTGGCGGTGACCGGTAGCCGGGGAAACTCGATCGAAATCATGGACCTCGGGTTCAGCCTGCAAGCGTTGTGCCTCGAACGTCTGGCGATCGACCCGGCGAGTTGTTCGGTCGGCGATCAGCCGGTGCCGGCCGACATTGACGACTGGGTAGCCAGGGCGATGGTCGCCGAACTCCGGTGATCGTTTCCGGGGGTGCAGGCATCCAGTATCCCCGCCGGTAGTGCGGATCTCCCCGGCTAGGCGAGACGACGGAAGTATCGATACCGAGCCCACGGCGGACCCGAATTAGGGATGCTGTTGGTCCTTGAGGATCTGCGCTGCCGCCAGTTTCCCTGGCGCCCCCATGACGCAGCCGCCGGGGTGAGTTCCAGAGCCGCATTGGTAATAGCCCTCGATCGGAGTCCGATATTGGTTCCAGCCGGGAGCAGGTCGGAAAAAGAACATCTGTGGGGCGAGGAACTCTCCTCCGAAAATGTTACCTTCCGATAGACCCACGACCCGTTCAATGTCAAGGGGTGTTACGACTTCGCGGTGGAGAACCAGGTCCCCAAATCCGGGAAAATGTGACTCGAGCACGGCCTGGACCGTATCCCCGAAAGTCTCGCGCTCGGTGTCCCAGTCACTCCCCTTCAGTTCGTACGGGGCATATTGGATGAATCCCGACATCACGTGTTTACCGGGCGGAGCCATGTCGGGATCGATCGTGGATTGGAAACAGGCATCGATGTACGGCTGCTTGGAGTACCAGCCGTACTTGGCGTCATCAAACGCCCGCTCGAGATAATCGATGGTTGGTCCGATATTGGTGAACCCGCGAAACTGGTCTCCGCGATTCCCGAGAGCCGGGTACCTTGGCAAACCATCGAGAGCGAAATTGACCTTTGCAGAGGTTCCCTGGAATCGGAAGCGGTTGATGTTTTCCACGAGATCTGACGGAAGCTCGCGTGGGTCCACCAACTCGAGGAACGTGCGCCGGGGGTCAAGGGCACTTACGACGATGTCTGCTTTGAACTCAGTCCCATCTTCGAGCGCCACGCCGCGGGCTCTGCCGTTACTGGTGATTACCGCGGCAACGGGCGATTCGAGACTGATCTCGCCACCGTATGACTCGAACGCCCTGGCGAGGACCTGGGTGAAGCCCCCGTTGCCACCTTTGTGGAACGCCCATGAAGACTGATCACCGTCGTGCTCTCCCATCTTGTGGTAGAGCAAAACGAGACCCGAACCCTGAGACATCGGACCGACTTTTGTCCCGATGATGCCCGAAGAGGCAAGCGTCGCTTTGAGTATTTCGCTGTCGAAATAGTCATCAAGAAAGTCGGCTGCGCTGCCTGTCAGCAGACGAACTGCATTGTGGAGAACCGCCGGGTCCAGATCGCGCATGTGTTGAGCGAGAGTTGCCATCCGGATGAGTTCTTCCGGATCCCGGCTGGTGATATCGGGCGGTATGTTATCGAGGAGCGGCTTGATCGCCCGGCATACCCGATTTACGTCATGCGAATACTGGTCGTACGCGTCTGCGTCGTGCTTGGAGTGTCGACGAATCTCGGCGATGTTGGCCTGGTGGTCCTGCCCCAACAGGAGATAGTTTCCGTCTTTCATGGGAGCGAACGTTGACTCCATGAGTAGCGGTTTGAAGCCGTGCTTGACGAGTTCGAGCTCCTGAATGATGTCGGGTCGCAGCAGGCTCAGCGCATAAGAAAACGTGGTGAACGAGAATCCGGGGTGTAGCTCCTCGGTGATCGCCGCCCCTCCGACCAGATGCCGTCGCTCGATGATGAGCGTCTTGAGTCCAGTCTTGGCGAGGTAGGCCCCATTCACCAATCCGTTGTGGCCCCCTCCGACGATAATGGCGTCATAGGTTCGATCCATTGCCATGCGCAGTCCTTATGCAGTCTTGTGGGGTGGGTTGTAGAAGGGCATCCGGGTTGTCTGGGCTTTGACCTGTTGCCACGTGTGGTTAATGGTGACTTCCATGTTGACTTGATTGCCGGGAACCGCCAGCTCCGGTTGAACCCGGGCGATGGCAATATGTCGCTGGACCATTGGCGAGTACATCAAGCTTGTTGCGTAGCCCACCGGCTGGTCTGTCGCGTCGTACAGGATTGACTCGGACTCATGGGGCAAGTGGTCTTTGGGCGGAACGAGACCGTTGCGGTCATACACGTCGAACCAGTCCCTCCAGTCGATCAGCAACCCGATCAAGTTCCAGCGAGATCCAGCGACCATCTCGCGCAGGATGGCCCGACGGCCGATGAACTGGCGGTCGCCATCGTCGATGTCGCGTACCATCCATCCAAGCCCCAATTCCATCGGCGTCGTTCGATCCGCATCGGTCCATGCATAGCGAGACGACGAGAAGTCCACGTCGATGAGGGCCAGCCCGGCTTCGATCCGAGCCATCAGGAGAGCAGTCGTTCCGAACGGGAGAATGCCATAGCCTTCGCCGGCCCGTGCAACCGCGTCCCAGACAGCGAGCCCATAATCGTTTTCCACCCAAATTTCGTAACCGAGATCACCGGTGAAACCTGTTCGCGAGATGACGACGGGCGCTTCACCAATCTTGGCTTCGGTCGCCTGGAAGTAGCCGAGCCCGGCTACTTCGGGAATCAGTTCAGTCAGGATCGTCTTCGAACGGGGACCCTGGACCGCCAGGGCAGCCATGTCGTCGGAAATATCGTCGATGGTCACCTGGAGTCGGCCGATTCGATCCTCGAAGTAGGCGAGGTTTGGCTCGGCGGTACTCAGCAGAAATTCCGTTTCCGATTGCCGAATGATCACGCCGTCTTCGATGATGAATCCGTTGTCGTCGCACCAGATGGTGTACTGGGCGTTGCCCGGCCGGCATTTACGGATGTTCCTGGTAAGTAGGCCTGCCAGAAATGTCTCCGCATCGCCGCCCTGAATCCGGTATTTGTAGAGCGGAGAGGTGTCGAACATGCCAACGCTATTGCGAATGGCGAAGTACTCGAACTTCTCCGAGAGTTGATACCGGTCCGCAGCAAGGTACCCGGCCCAATGAGACCACAGTTCGGTGGTGTTCAGTGCCCTCGTTCGGTCATGAAAGGCGGTGTAACGGACCATTGCCTCTCCTAGAACGAGCTACGAGATTGACGCGCTGAGCTGACCGACTGAACATGTTTGGTGAGGCTAGCTACCTGCCGATCGGCCTGCTCACACGGGCCGTTCATCGTCATCCCGAAGGGGACGTTTGAAGCGGCTACAGCATGGCGAAATGGCGTAAGGTGACCGGAATGAATCCAGCCCCGCTTCCCACAGAAACCATCGAGAAGCTCCTCCTGCGTGGCGGTCAAAGCCGGACGCTGCCAGCAGATGCCTATTCGTCCCATGGCTTATTCGCCTGGGAGCAGGAGGAGTTGTTCGAAGGCGGTTGGGTCTGTCTCGGCCGACTCGACGACCTGCTCTCCCCCGGCCAGCTACGAGCGATGGAACTAGGAGCAGAGACGATTCTGCTTTCCCGGCAGCCCGATGGACAAGTCGCCGCGTTCTCGAACGTGTGTCGGCATCGCGGTCATGAGTTGCTCGCCGTCGGTGAGCGGATCGATGCTCGCCAGATTCGATGCCCGTACCATTCATGGGCGTATCGGCTCGACGGAACCCTGCGCACTGCCCCCACTCTCACCCAGAGCCCTGGATTCGATCTTGCGGACTGGCCTCTTCAATCGGTCCGGGTCGGGGAATGGCTCGGCTGGTTGTTCGTCAATAGCTCGGGCGACGGCGACACGCTCGAAGCGACCCTTGGTTCGCTCGGGAAGGTCCTGGCATCTTACGAGCCCGTACGACTGGTCAGCGCCGTCAAACACGAATACGAAGTCGCGGCCAATTGGAAACTCATAGCCGAGAACTACCTTGAGTGTTATCACTGCACCACCATCCATCCGGCCCTCTGCGAGGTCAGCCCGCCAAGCAGTGGTCGTACGATTCCCTCTGACGGCATGTGGTGCGGCGGGACCATGGATCTCAAGCCCCAGGCCGAGACTATGTCCTTTAGTGGGGAGCGGCGACTGCCCCGGTTTCGAAATCTTGATCCTGGACTTGAACGCGAGGTTCTTTACCTGCTCGTCATGCCGAATCTGTTCATCAGCGCCCATCCGGACTACATCATGACCCACACGCTGACCCCGGCATCTACCGGGAAGACCCGTATCGTTTGCGAATGGCTTTTTGCTCCCGAAGTAGCCGGGCAGGATGACTTTGATCCCTCGTATGCCGTCGATTTCTGGGATCAAACCAATCAGGAAGATTGGGCGGCCTGCGAGGGGGTTCAGCGAGGGGCGTCAAACCGGGGTTTCCAGCCGGGTCCGCTCAGTTCTTGGGAGTCGTCGCTGGCGAAGTTCCACGCCATGATCGGTCGTGCCTATCTCGGCGAGGGATTCGTGCCGCCTCCCCTGATCGAATGGGACCCGTATATGGACGGGTTGGACGAAACGGTTCTATGAGTCCCACATTGGTCGGGATAGGACCGGGCGCCGGTCGAATGTTCAAACGGATAGTGGTCGCGTAGGATGTTGGCCGTAGTCAGGGGGTAGTGATCACAATGCCAGGTGCAGGTCGAAGTCGATGGCGCAGTTTTGTTTCGAGTGGATGGTGGCTACGGTGCCTGATCTCGTGATTCCCCCGGAGCTTCGGTTGACCCATCTCAAGCAGCTGGAAGCAGAGAGCATATACATCATTCGGGAAGTGGTTGCTCAGTTCGAAAAGCCGGTCATGCTTTACTCGATTGGGAAAGACTCCACGGTGTTGCTTCACCTGGCTCGAAAGGCGTTTCATCCTGCCAAGATTCCTTTCCCGCTGCTTCACATCGACACAACCTGGAAATTCAAAGAGATGATCGCCTTTCGAGACCGCATGGCAGCGGAACTCGGATTGGAACTCCTCGTGCACACCAACCAGGACGGGATTGTCAGGGGTATCAATCCGTTCGATCACGGCTCCAAGAATTACACCGATATTATGAAGACCCAGGCACTCAAGCAGGCGCTGACGGCCGGGCGTTATGACGCGGCCTTTGGCGGAGCCCGGCGCGATGAGGAGAAGTCGAGGGCCAAGGAGCGGGTGTTCAGCTTTCGTGACGAGCACCACCGGTGGGATCCGAAGAATCAGAGGCCGGAACTATGGAATCTGTACAACGGTCGGGTCAGCAAAGGCGAAAGTATCCGGGTCTTTCCCATCAGCAACTGGACCGAACTGGATGTCTGGCAGTACATCTACCTTGAGGAAATACCGATCGTCCCGCTCTATTTTTCGGCGGTCAGGCCCGTTGTAGAACGGGATGGAGTTCTCATTATGGTCGATGACGACCGGTTCCGATTCGACGAGGGCGAAACCCCACAAATGCGGTCGGTCCGCTTTCGTACCTTGGGGTGTTATCCCCTCTCTGGCGCCGTCGAATCCACGGCGCGCACGCTTCCCGAAATCATCCAGGAGATGCTTCTTGCTACCCGGTCCGAGCGGGAGGGGCGCGTCATCGACTACGACCAATCAGGTTCGATGGAGGAGAAGAAGCGGGAGGGCTACTTCTAATGAGCCACCAATCGGAACTCATTGCCACCGATATCGGGGCATATCTCGCCGAACACGAGAGAAAAGACCTTCTCAGATTTCTCACCTGCGGCAGTGTCGACGATGGAAAGTCGACGCTCATCGGGCGCTTGTTGCACGACTCGAAGATGATCTACGAGGATCAGTTGGCGACTCTTCAGGTCGACTCGACCACGATGGGGTCGGCCGGTGACCAAGTGGACCTGGCGCTTCTCATGGACGGACTTAAAGCCGAGCGCGAGCAGGGCATCACAATCGACGTCGCCTACCGCTATTTCTCGACGGCTCGTCGCAAGTTCATCATCGCAGACACGCCCGGCCACGAGCAGTACACCCGCAACATGGTTACCGGAGCCTCAACCTGTCAGCTGGCGATCATTTTGATCGATGCTCGTCGCGGAGTCCTGCCACAAACGAAGCGACACAGCTACATCGCCAGCCTGCTGGGGATTCGCAACGTGGTTGTGGCCATCAACAAGATGGACCTCGTCGACTGGTCGGAGAATCGGTTCGACGAGATCTGTCACGAATACCGGGAGTTCTCGAAAGGACTTGACCTAGGGAGTCCGTACTTTCTTCCGATGTCGGCCCTGCTCGGTGACAATGTGGTTGATCCGGGGACCGAGTTGGAATGGTTCAACGGTCCTCCTCTCATGGAGTATCTCGAGACCGTTGACGTAGCAACCGGGATCGACTTCGAGCACTTTCGGATGCCCATTCAACTCGTCGTCCGTCCCGATCTCGGGTTCCGCGGCTTTGCAGGCACCATTGCATCGGGCGTCATACGCCCCGGGGATGAAATCGTTTCGCTTCCTTCGGGTGTTCGATCGAGCATCGGTCGGATTGTCACGTTTGATGGTGATCTTGACGTAGCCGGACCAGGCAGAGCCGTGACTGTGACGCTCAACGACGAGATCGACGTCAGTCGCGGCGATCTTCTCGTCAAAGCCGGCGATCAGCCCCACAGAGCCCACGATGTCGATGCGATGATCGTGTGGATGGCCGACGTCGTAATGAAGCCCGGCCAACAGTATCTGCTGCATTCCACGAATGGCTTCAGTAATGCCACGATCACCGCGATCCGCCACCGGGTAGACATCAACACGCTTGAACACCAGCAAGCTTCAGTTCTGGGGCTCAACGACATAGCTCAATGCACGGTGCGATCGGACCGAGAGTTACTGTTCGACCCGTATGGCGAAAACCGTCACACGGGATCGTTCATCCTCGTGGACCGCCTTACCAACGCCACGGTGGCAGCGGGCATGATCGTCGGGGCCGCTTCGGCCTGGGATCGGGCCCCTGAGACGGGGCTGGTCCGGCACGCATCGGGAATCGACGACACCGAACGAGCGATCCGATATGGACAGCAGCCCTGCACCGTTTTGCTAACCGGCCTCACCGCGGCCGGTAAGTCGACCATCGCCACCGCTCTTGAGCGTGAATTGTTTGATCGTGGCAAGGTGTCGATTCGGCTCGACGGTGAAAACATCCGCATGGGGATTAGCCGTGACCTGGGGTTTAGCGCCGAGGACCGGTCGGAGAACTTGCGCCGGGTTTCTGAGGTTGCCCGGTTGGTGAACAATCAGGGGCTTGTTGCGGTGGCGGCTCTAGTCGCTCCCAACGCCGAAGTTCGAAGCCGGGCCAGGGAACTGATCGGAAACGATCGGTATGTCGAGGTGTTCCTGGATACCCCGATTGAAGTGTGTCGCCGAAGGGACCCGAACGGGCTCTATGATGCAGCCGATCGGGGTGAGATCGCTCAGTTTCCTGGCGTTTCGGCACCTTACGAGCGGCCAACTGACATGGACCTTCGGCTTGACACTTCGGTGCAGGGTGTACCTGAGTGTGTGAGCGAGATCCTTCGAGTATTGGGCGACCGGGGTTTTCTCCGTGGTTGATAGCCCGGTTTCCCAGAACATTGTGCGGAGCGAAAGCCAGGTGACCGCCGCTCAGCGGGCCGCCAACCTCGGCCATGAGGGATTTACCGTCTGGTTTACGGGGCTGTCCGGCTCCGGAAAATCGACGCTTGCCTTTGCGGTCGAACGGGCCCTGCTCGAACGTGGTGTAGCGGCCTATGTGCTCGACGGCGACAACATTCGTTTTGGACTCAACCGCGATCTCGGATTCGGCCCGGAGGATCGGACCGAGAATATTCGGCGGATTGGCGAGGTCTGTCGCCTATTCCAGGATGCCGGGATGGTCGTCTTGACCGCGTTCATTTCACCATACGCAGCCGATCGCGGTCGGGTGCGCGCTCTGCACCCGGACGGTCGCTTTATCGAAGTGTTCGTCGATACACCGCTTGAGCTTTGTGAACGACGCGACGTCAAAGGGCTGTATGCGAAGGCCCGGTCCGGCGAGATCCAGGAATTTAGTGGAATCTC
>JAENVV010000252.1 GCA_016650365.1 Acidimicrobiia bacterium | reverse complement strand
GAACCACCCGATTTCACGATTGAAGGCATATACCACCCCGAACGACACGGTGATGAGCAGATAGGCGACCGAGATCCGGAGACCTACCACCGGTATGCCCCCGGTGCGGCCGAATAGTGGAGCTGACAAGTTCCAGGCGGCCATGGTCACCGTCACCGCCCCGAGCAGTCCCGCCGCCGGGACTAGCCACCGTGGTCCGTGGGCGAATCCGGTGGGGAGAAGCCAACCGGTCAGGACGATACCGACCATGGTGAGTCGGGCTGCCCCGACCGACCGAAGCGGTCTCCCACCGGCAACCGGACCGAACTGATGGACTGCTCCGAGAACGGCGACGGTGAGAAAAGCGAGCACTGCCAGGTGGACCGTCGAGATGACTCCACTGTAGAACGGGGAGGCGACGAGACTGTCAGCGGCCAGCCAGGCTGCCAAGCCAAACCCTATCAACCCAATACCTGCCGCAGACAGGAAGCCCAGGGGTATCGACGGTGGGGGCACCACTCCGGGCATACCCGTCGTACCCGACAGTGGGATGAGGGTTCGACTGGGAGGTGTCATCGGACTTCCTCATCTCGCTCCGGGCCGCGGCAGGACTTATGATCAGGGGCGGTGGTAGCACTGGCTGCTCCCCTAATGACCTCACCGTTGTCTGCCATCCCAAGCCGGTGTCCCACAATGGTGACAACCCGCCGCAACTGTTCGGAGTTGGACCGATGGGTCACCACAAGACATCCGACCGTCGCATCCTCTTCGACGGTTTCGACGTCGGGCTGCGACAACAGCGCCTGACGCACATGTTCGAAACAAGCGAAACAGTCGATGTCGGTGCGCAGGTAGGTGACGATCGCTCCATCGACCTCTCGGTCTGACGGGATACTCATGATACTTTCCACCATTTCCTAGTTCGCATGATTATTCTAGTGTATGCTAGAAAAATAGTCCCGTCCAGTTCCTATCATCAAAGGGAGAAGATTCTTATGCGATCGGGTCACCTGAATTCGACCGACCCGGGATCCGGCCGACCAGCCACCGGGACCGAAACAAAATCACCCGCCTCCGGACGTCCCCAAAGGGCCCCCCGGGGCCGTCTAGTCGGCCCCCTCGCCGACCTGGAGTCCGGTAGGCCCCGCCGTTACGACGTCGACGACCTACGAATCGCCCTGGTACGGATTGGCGACGACGTACATGCCATCGGCGACCGATGCACCCATCAGGATGTGTCCCTTTCAGATGGGGAGGTCGACCTCGAAGAAGCCGAGATCGAATGTGGCAAACACGGCAGTACCTTTTCGCTGATTACCGGTCAACCGCAGTGTCTTCCGGCCACCGAACCCACCCCCGTATACCGGGTCGAAGTCGTCGATGGTGACGTGTTTGTGGAGCTTGACCGATCATGAGCGAATCCCACCAACCAACTTCGGATCCTCACGGCCCGGCCGTGGCGATTCTCGACGTCCGCTCGGTCCATCCTCGAGACCGGCACCAGACCATCTTTGACCGGCTCCGAGCCATGGGCCCCGGCGAAACAATCCGACTGGTCAACGATCACGATCCGGTCCCACTTCGCTACCAACTCGATGCCGAATACCCCGACTTCTACCGATGGGTGGCGGTGGAGACGGGACCCGAACGCTGGTCGATCGATCTCACCTGTCGGGTTCGAACGGTCGATGCTCGCCCCACCATCGCCGGAGGTGGCGAACCATTTGGTGCCATCATGGAGGCTGCCGCCGCCACAGGAGACGATGAGATCCTCGTCGTCTACGCCCCGTTTGAACCGGTCCCCCTCGAGGGCGCCCTCGGCGAGCAGGGATTCGGCTACGTCGCCGATCAGATCGACGAAACCAACTGGCGGGTTAGGTTCTCCCGTCAATGACCATCGGACCGAATCCCGTCAGCGTCGCCGGTCGCAAGTTCGAACCGAAGACCAAGGTATCGTCTCTCCCCGGGTGGTCCACACCCACCGAGTGGTCGTATGTGTCCGTCTACCTCCGACGAGCATACGACCATCCGGACCTCCTGGTCGGTGAACGGTCGATCGACGACCAACTTCGGGTCGCTCCCCCGTCGACCGTGAACCTCGGGCATAATCAACCATGCCGACAGGCCATCATCTATCAAGGTTGGATTGACAGACGACCATGAGTCTCCAGGAACAGGCCCGAGCTCTCGGAGATCACACCCGCCATCGGATCTTCCGCTATGTCGCCGACGCTGCTCGGCCGGTAGACGTGCCCGAACTAACCAAACACTTCGGCCTCAACCACAATGCCATCCGCCAGCATCTTGCCAAACTGGTGACTGCCGGACTCCTGACCCAAACCACCCGCCCATCAGGAGGACCCGGGCGTCCCCGCCTCGTGTTCCGAGTCGATCCGGGTGCCGACGGGCGATGGGGAACGGCCGGCCCGTATCAGCGACTGAGCCTTCTCCTCATCAGCGTGCTCACCAGCGATTCAACCCCCGAAGAGGTCGGCCGCCTGGCCGGGCGCCAACTCGAAGTTGCCGTCGCCGACCCGGGCCGATCCCAAATGGATGCGTTGGGAGAGGCCATTGCCCGGGGAGGTTTTGACCCCAGCCGGCGACAGCGTGGTGACCGAGTCGAGTTCGTGCTGGCCACCTGTCCGTTTGCCGAGGCGGCAGGCGCCGATGCCGATACGATCTGCGGACTCCATCTGGGTCTTGCTCGGGGCTTGGCCGACCAACTCGACGGGGTCACCGTCGACAACCTGATTCGCCGCGACCCGCACCGGGCCGGATGCCTCCTCCAATTCCACGTCGACCACCCCCTAGCGCCGCAGGAGAGGACATGATCCGGCCCGAATCCGATTGGCGGGTACTCCCAGACCAGGCCGTGCCATCGCTCTCGGAGTACCTTGAACTCGGCGGTGGCGTGGCCCTCGAACGAACCCGACACGCCACGGCCGATCAGGTCATCGACCAGCTGACCCGGGCCGGCCTGCGAGGCCGGGGCGGGGCCGGCTTCCCCACCGGAGCCAAGTGGCGTTCCATCCTCACCGGCGGCGGCCAACATCACTACGCGGTATGCAATGGCGCCGAGGGCGAGCCGGGTAGTTTCAAGGATCGGGCGCTGATCCGTGCCAACCCGTACCAGATACTCGAAGGGCTCATCATCGCCGCCCGGACGGTTGGCGCCATCGAAGCGTTCCTCGCCGTCAAGGCATCATTCTGGCCCGAGATCCAACGCCTCAGCACCGCGCTTACCGAAATCGAACAGGCCGGATGGCTCGATGGTCTCGAAGTCAAAGTCAGCGCCGGACCCGAGGAGTATCTCTTCGGAGAAGAAAAGGCGCTACTCGAAGTCATCGAGGGCAACGACCCGCTCCCCCGCTGGCTCCCTCCCTACCTGCACGGTCTGTTCGCCACCACCCCCCAACTCGGTTGGCAAGCCCACGATTCGGAGTCTGGACACTATGGGGAACATGCCTCGAACCCCACCCTCGTGAACAATGCCGAGACCCTCGCCCAGGCCACCTGGATCCTTTCCCACGACACCGACGAGTTCCGATCTGTCGGAACCGAACAGTCACCCGGGACGGTGGTGTGCACCGTAGTCGGGGACGTGGAACGGCCCGGAGTGATCGAAGTACCGATGGGTACCCCACTGCACGAAGTGCTCGCACGATGTGGCGGCCCACGACCGGGCCGGACGATCAAGGCGGTGGTCCCGGGGGTGGCCAACGCCATCCTTCCCGCCGAGGCAATGTCGACTCCGCTCACCTATGAGGACATGGTGGCGGCCGGTTCGGGCCTGGGAGCAGCCGGGTTCATCGTCTACGACGACACCGCCTGCATGGTCGAGGTGACAGCCACCCTGTCACGCTTCCTCTCGGTGGAATCATGCGGACAATGCCTCCCCTGCAAACTCGGTACCGGCCACATCACCGCAGCCCTCGAACGGCTCTGCGACGGAACCGGAGCCGCCGCCGACCTCGACATCATCAAGGAACGGCTCCGTATCGTCGCCGACGGGAATCGGTGCTACCTACCCGTCCAGGAACAAAACCTCGTGTCGAGTCTCCTACGCCTCTACCCCGAAGACCTGGCCACCCACCTCGAGGGCCGATGCGCCTCACTGCGAGCCAGGATCCCCACCCCCAAAATTGCCGACCTGGTCGACGGGGTAGTCACGTATGACGAACGACAAGAACATAAACAACCCGACTGGTCCTACCGATAGACCAGCGGCCGCCCAAGACGGTTGGCACTACTTCGAGCACTCGAAGAACCCGAGTTGCTCAAACTCGTCGACGCCCACGTCAATGCTATGCAGGCGGTCCCAGATTTGATTTTCGATCTCGACGCCGACGGCCGCGAGGCGGGCAAGGTGCTCGAGGACGGAATCCACCTAGCGGAGGGAGCGACCGTCTGGACCCTATTGCATGAACTCGCTCACTGGCTCGACCCGGACGGAGACGGGCATACGAAGAAATGGGCTGACACTTTCGTTGATCTCGTTGCGAAGTCGATCAGCGAGAGTTCAGGCAACCGCCTCCGTGCAGAGTTCGCCGGCGTCAGGATGAATCCCTGATCCTTTTGGCTACCTACTGGGGCTGCTCAAGCGGCAGCCCCACCAACGACGCCACCAAATGGCTCGGCGAAGGATGGTGGAATAAGTGGGACCGCATTCGCTACTTTGAACAAGTCGTAGACGTGAAGTCGATCGGCATCCGAAAGCCAGCACCCGAGCCCTACCAAAGG
>JAENVV010000251.1 GCA_016650365.1 Acidimicrobiia bacterium | reverse complement strand
TACGACTCGGGGTCGACTCTGATCAATTGATGTTCGGAGGGGGAAGCTCGGATTTGCTCCGGGTCGCATCGCTGGCCGTCGGTGGCGAGGGCACCTCGGCCGTGTATCCATGGCCATCATTTATTGTCTATCGGATTGGCTCGGCCCTGGCCGGGAGCGCGGCAATCGAGGTCCCCCTCACCGCTGACTATCACCTCGATCTCGATGCCATGGCCAAGGCCGTGCGGGATGACACCACTCTGGTCTTCGTATGCAATCCCAATAATCCAACCGGCACCTACCGCTCCAAGAAAGATGTGGCCGCCTTCATCGATTCTGTACCAGAACGGATCCTGGTCGTCGTCGACGAGGCCTATTTCGAGTACGCCACGGCTCGCGACTTTGGGTCGGCTTTCGACCTGGCCCTGTCCAGGCCCAACGTTGTGGTCCTGCGAACCTTTTCGAAAATCTACAGCCTCGCCTCGCTCCGGATCGGCTATGCCATCGGGCAAGCTTCGACACTGGCTGACCTCCGAAGAGCACAGGCTCCGTTTGCGGTTAACGGACTAGCTCAGGTTGCGGCCCTTACGGCAATTCGATTTCCGGAACGGGTCGAGGAGCGGGTGCGGTTTAACGAATCGGAGCGCGAACGCATGCAAAAGGAACTCGAGGCGCGCGGGGTGGAATACGTGCCGTCGCAAGCGAACTTCGTCTACCTGCATCCGTCTACCGCTGGAACCCCCGCCACCAGCCGGTCCCCGTTCGATTCCTTCCTGAGCATGGGAATAATCGTCCGTGAGTTCCGTGGTGGCTGGATCAGAGTGACGGTGGGTTCGGTCGACGAGACCGACCGATTCCTTTTGGCCTTGGACTCGTTGCGTAAGGGGTAGTAATGGGCCGGTGGGGCCTGGTCGGAACCGGTCGGATGGCGTCGGCGCTGCATTCGACCATTTTGGCCATGCCGGATGGGGAGGTCGTGGCGGTGACTTCGACGTCTCGCCGCCGGGCTGAGACCTTTGCGAGCCTTCACCAAATAGAAGGCGTGTACTCCTCTGTCGAGGCAATGGCCCGGGATCGGGCGGTGGAGTTTGTCTACATCGCCAGCACCAATGACCGCCACCACGACGACACCATTACCTGCCTCGATGCGAATCGTCCAGTGTTGGTCGAAAAACCGTTCTCGATGAACCGGCGCCAGGCAGAAGCGATGGTCCAACGAGCTCGGATGCGCCAAACCTTCCTCATGGAAGCCATGTGGATGCGGTTTCAACCGGCCATATTGAGGCTGATTGAGCTAATCGAGATCGAAACCATCGGACCCATTCGTCATTTGTCCGCCAACTTCGTGATCGTTGTCCCTGATGATCCGGAACGGCGCTGGTTTTCGGCCGCCCTCGGTGGCGGGAGCGTATATGACCTGGGTGTTTATCCGCTTGCCCTTGCACAGATGTTGCTTGGTCGACCTGAACAGGTGGCGTCGCTTTCGGTACTGGGGCCAACGGACGTCGAAACTCAAAGCGGGATCAATCTCCGTTATCCCAACGGCGCCCTGGCGG
>JAENVV010000250.1 GCA_016650365.1 Acidimicrobiia bacterium | reverse complement strand
GGTCGGCGTTGCGCCCGGCCCTTTATCAATTGCCGGCTGGCGCCGGTGGAGGCGATTTTCCCTTCAGGATGCCCTTTGGGCATCCGGGTTCGCTGTTCATATTGTCGGCCTTCGGCCGAAGTCCCTCAGCTCCACACGTGAATCGAAGTAGGGTTGGCTTTGCGGCCGGCCCTTCTCAATTGCCGGCTGGCGCCGGCGGAGGCGATTTTCCCTTTTGGATGCCCTTTGGGCATCCGGGTTCGCTGTTTTGTTTCTTCGGCCTTTGGCCGAAGTCCCTCAGCTCTCGTTTCCACCAATCGCAGTGTTGGCTTTGCGGCCGGCCCTTTTCAATTGTCGGCTGGCGCCGGCGGCGATTTTCCCACTAACAACCGGAGTCAACGAAGGGCCGACAGACTCTGGTCCATTTCATGCGATGGAATCATGATTACGGAACGATCGATCGGGCAAGGGGGTTTGTGATGCAATGGAGAGGGTTTCGTTGGTGGGTTCTTGTCGTAGCTGTTCTGGCGTTGGTTTCCTGCGGAGATGGAGACGAGGATGGCAATGGTTCTGATAGCGGCTTGCCGAACCCGGCTTCGGTGTTTTGTGAAGCGCAGGGGGGCTCCGTTGAGGTCGTGACCGACGCCGCCGGCAATCAGAGTGGTATCTGTCACTTGCCTGACGGCACCGAGATCGATGAGTGGGAGTACTACCGCCAGTCGTCTGGCGAGGACAGCGGTGCCGGTCTCGCCAACCCGGCTGCGGTGTTCTGCGAGGAACAGGGCGGCGTCGTCTCGGGAACTGAGCCGATGTGCGAGTTGCCCGATGGTACCGTCGTTGACGCCTGGGAGTATTTCAGGGAGCAGGCCGATCTGGGGCAATAACAGCCAATTCTTGGCGCCGCGTCATACGGTGAACCCGAGGCGATGCCTGAGGCGGGATTCGACCCTGAAGCCCCCACGGCGATGTTCCAGCAGGGGGCAATCGGCCCCCACCCGACCAGCTGACACACCTGGAAAGGCATACCTGCCTATCCAGGTGGTGCTTCCTGGTGAACTCGCCGAGGCCGAAGCCAACGGGGAGACCGCCGAATTGGCGTGGATCACTGCGTTTCAGGCGACGGTCCTGTTGGAAGAACGTGGCCAGTTCGACGGTGTACTCGACGACGATCACCGACTAATGGCCCACTCGCCAAATCGCCGCGAGAGGTGTTCGGATAGCGTCGGCCCGTGCCGTGCCTGAGTGACACGTTGACGGGGAAAATCAGCTGCAGTGACTGCTTGATGCGCACTTCACCGGTGGAACTGTCAGGACACAGTCAGGCTCTCAAGTATCCGACCACCCGACCTGTTCTCCCTGATGGTGTAGCCCAGAAAGGCGCGCGTAGACAGGAAAGTTGTACCATGGCCAACCGCCGCCCAACGGCTGGTGCGGTATATCGGTGTGGTTCGGTTATGGGGGTTTGAGCGTTTCGCTCAACGGGAGGTAGGCGATGAGAGCGACAAGCTTGGTGTGTTGCGACACCTCAAGGATGAAAACTTCATACCGGTTCGTCGGGCAACCGGTTGTGTTGTCGTGCGGCCTAGCCGCTCGCAAGAGATATTCGGGTAAGGCAGGACAACCTCTCCTGGCTGGCTACGGTGACGACCGGACCATGGTCAGGTCCGCCGCCGGTCCCCACTCCCTGGAGATTCCGCAGTGACGCGACTCGTCGGTGCCATCCAGTACTTGCGCCACACCACGTGGCTCAGATTCGTGGTTCTTAGCGTCACAGATGGCCTGCTCTGGTCGATAGCGGTCATTGGCGCCACTCTGGCTCGTCTTGGGTTTGACCCGGCTGCGGTTAACTGGCGGGGTGTGTGGCTTACCGCGGCCATGGCCGCAGGAACATTCTTCATTACCGGGATTGCGGTCGGCCGATACTCGGGTCGGCATCGCCTTGCTTCCTTCGAGGAGTCCGGCGGGATCGTCGTGTCAGCGTTTGTGACGACCGCCACCGTGTTCGTTGTTGTCTGGTCAAGGCCCGGTCCGAACCTGGTTCCCCTGTCCGCGGTCCTTGCGGCAGGGGCCTACCTGAG
>JAENVV010000249.1 GCA_016650365.1 Acidimicrobiia bacterium | reverse complement strand
GAAAGCGTCGGACTGGCGTGCGGCTTGTTCGTCACCGCTCTGCACAACATGGGCCTGGCCACGCTCCCCCACACCCCGTCGCCGATGGCGTTCCTTACGAAACTGCTCGGACGCCCCAAAAACGAACGACCCTTCGTACTGTTCCCGGTCGGCTACCCGACCCCCGATGCCCAGGTCCCGGTTCTCGAACGAAAACCACTTCGCGACGTGATGATTAGCGTCCCCGACCCGTCAGGGTCGTCAGGACGGTAGGTTCAAGCTCGCCCGGAATCATATGGCAATCCACTGATCTAGGCTTCAAGACAAGACCACGCGGAGGCGCAAATGACGACCATGCTCAACACGCTCATCGACCAGGGCAAGACTGGCCTGTTTATTGGCGGCGAATGGCAAGACGGGTCGAGTTCAATCGATGTCATCGACCCGGCCACCGAAGATTTGCTGGCAGCCGTCGGAGCGGCCAATGCGGTGGAAGCCAATCAGGCGCTCGACGCCGCCGCCGATGCGGCCAAGTCTTGGGCGGCGACTGCTCCCCGCCAGCGTGGTGAAATCCTCCGTAAAACCTTCGAACTCATGATCGAGCACGAAGAGGCCATCGCCGAGCTGATCGTGCTCGAAAACGGAAAAGCATTCCCCGATGCCCTTGGCGAGACCCGCTACGCCGCCGAGTTCTTCCGCTGGTTCTCGGAAGAAGCTGTCCGGGTGGGTGGCGAAGTCCGTCTGGCGCCGGGTGGGGACAAGCGGATCATGACGATGTCCCAGCCGGTTGGCATCAGCGTGCTCATCACCCCGTGGAACTTTCCCGCGGCGATGGCTACCCGCAAGATCGGTCCGGCGCTAGCAGCTGGCTGTACGACCATTTTGAAGCCGGCCTCTGACACGCCGCTTACTACCCTCGCCATCGTTCACCTCATGCAACAGGCCGGGCTTCCTGCCGGTGTCGTCAACATCATGAGCGCTCGGGGATCGTCGGACGCCGTGGACACGCTCTTGTCGGATTCGCGCGTCCGCAAGTTGTCATTCACCGGATCAACCGCCGTGGGCCGGATGTTGCTGGCCAAAGCAGCCAACCAGGTCCTGAACACTTCGATGGAGTTGGGCGGAAACGCTCCGTTCATCGTCTTCGACGATGCTGACATCGACGACGCCATCGCCGGGGCCATGATCGCCAAGATGCGCAATGCCGGTGAGGCCTGCACGGCCGCCAACCGGATCCTCGTTCACGAATCCGTTGCCGAGGAATTCACCGGCAAACTGAGTACAGCCATGTCGTCTCTGAAAATGGGTCCCGGCATCGACCGATCAACCCAGGTCGGCCCGATGGTCAACCGCAAGAGCCGCGACGAGATCGCCGAACTCGTCGAGTTGGCAACCGACAACGGGGCGCGGGTGGTGACAGGCGGGACGATTCCCGACCACAAGGGCTTCTTCTACGCTCCGACCGTCTTGAACAACGTCTCACCTGGAGCCGACATTCTCAAAACCGAGATATTCGGTCCGGTGGCTCCAGTGGTGACCTTCAACACTGAGGAAGAGGCCATCACGATGGCCAACGACACCGAATACGGGCTCATTTCGTACATCTACACGACAGATTTGAGTCGCGGCCTACGGGTCAGCGAAGCGATGGAAAGCGGCATGGTCGGACTCAACCGCGGTCTCGTCTCAGACCCGGCAGCCCCCTTTGGTGGCTTCAAGCAGTCCGGGGTTGGCCGCGAGGGTGGTTTTGAAGGGATCCATGAGTTCCTGGAAACCAAGTACATCGCCGTGAGCTGGTAGCAGCAGGTTCGGCGCGAACTACTCGTCGGTTCGGAGTCTGGCCCAAACCAGCTCGTCATTCCACTCGCCGTACTTATAAGCGGACGCCCGCCGGACCCCTTCGGACGAGAACCCGGCCTTTCTAAGAACGGCCGAACTCGCCGGGTTCGTGAGAAAAGCAGACGCCTCAATCCGTTGGAGGTTCAACACCTCAAAAGCGTGGTTGCATATTGCAACCACCGCTTCTGTCATGAAGCCTTTGGACCAGTAGGCCGCGCCGAGCCAATAGCCAAGGTATGCAGTCCCGGCCTGGTTCCCGGGGGTCAAGCCGATCGCTCCCATAACCAGCGGTGGTGCTTGCACGGGATGAGGGCGATCGCCGATCAACCAATGATGCCCGCCGTCATAAAAGTCGTTGTCCCGGTATTTCGCACACCAAGCTCTCGTCTCGTCAAGATCGATCGGACCATTCCACAACAGTTTGGACGTCACGGGTAGACCGCCCTGTCCGTACGTCATTGCGAATAGCACCCCGGCGTCGCGTTCGGCCGGCAAGCCGATTGTGAGACGCTCAGTTGTCATCGAAACAGCCGTAGTCCCCACAGCCGGGCCCGTTCCTACCAGTCGGGTCATGTCAGAAAGCATATCGGACACCACGATAGTCATGTGTGCCGTACGCTCGATCGGTCGAAATCTGACTGATCTCGGTGTCACGGTCGAGCTTGAGCAAGCGCCAGGACCGAATTACTGACGGCGGGCCTCCCTCGAACGTCGGTTCAAACCAACTCCAGGGCTGTTCTTGGGGCCCCAGCACCCGAAATCGGGCGTACGAACCCTGGGTTCAACCCTGGGTTCCGGCGTTCGGTGGTATCGGGGCGGGACGCAGCGTTCTATCCTCCCTCTGCGATGGACGGGAATATGGGAACCAACGACAAATCTGAGGAGTCTGGTTCGCGTATGGAGGGAACCGTGACAGTGGAACAGGGCATTTCGCTGAACTCCTTCGAGGAGTTCTACAACGCGAAACGACCCCATCTGGTCCGGACGCTGGTGATCGTTCTCGGGAACCGGGAGTTGGGGATCGAGGCGGCGGACGAAGCGATGACTCGAGCCTATCAGCGCTGGTCCGACGTTCAGGCATACGACAATCCCGGGGGTTGGGTCTATCGAGTCGCCATGAACTGGGCGCACAGCAAGTTGCGCCGGTCGAAGCGAGAGTTACCTTCGATCTACGTCACGGACAAACCCCACATCGAAGATCCGCAATTCGAGCCGAAGCTCGACGCAGCCCTGGCCTCACTTCCCGAGAAGTACCGGGCGCCGGTCGTGCTGCGGTACTACATGGACTGGTCCATGGAGGAAATCTCCGAGTCGCTCGGAATTCCCAAGGGGACCGTCAAAAGCCGAATCCATCGGGGTGTCGCCGCACTCCAAAAATCCCTTGGAGAAGCAACGTGAGTGAAACCGACTTTGAGGATCGCCTCCGGGGCCATTTGGCCGCCAAGGCGCGCCTCATCGAAGTCCCAGACCACAAGTTCGTACAAACCAGAATCGTCCCCTTTCAGCCACGCCGCAGGCGCTTCAGCACGTTAGTGGCGGCGGCCGCTGCCGTGGCCGTCGTCGCCATTCTTGGCTTCGGTGTGTTCCAAACAACCGTCGGAGGACCCGACCAGGCGGGGATAATCCCGACGACGTTTGCCCGTTGTGAGATCATCATCGTTCCCGGGTCGGAGGGCTACTGGCTTCGCGCCAATACCTCGGTCGCCAGCATCGGACCAGTCGAAACGACCCCGGATCAGAAGCTGACCATCGAGGGTGACTTGCCTGTGACCGTCCAGATATTCGACTCGCCGTCGGCCACCACCCCGATGGCGGAAACGACGATTGACTCCGCCGACGGAAACTGTTCCTTCGGAGTATCGGTATCGAACGGGCCGACCGGCTTTCAACTCGACGTGACCCAGCGATAGCAGGGCATCCTCGCCCACCGATGGAGGGCCTATCCTATGGGCACCCATGAACGTTCTTACCAGCCTTTCTGCCATCTTCGGTGAAGCATTCGCCGCACAAAACCTTGATCCGGCGTTCGGCGAGGTGGTGGTCTCGGGACGCCCCGACCTCGGTCAATTCCAGTGCAACGGTGCGCTCCCGGCCGCCAAGCAGGCCGGTCGCAATCCCAGGGACATCGCTCAGGCGGTGGTCGACTATCTGCAGGATCGACCCGAGTTGGACGAACTGAGCCTGGCCGGTCCCGGTTTTATCAACATCGTCCTCAACGACCGCGCCTTGGTCGAAAATGCCTCCTCGATGCGGACCGACCGACTGGGAATCGACCCCGTGGCAACCCCCAAACGAGTGCTGGTTGACTACGGGGGACCCAACGTCGCCAAGGACATGCACGTCGGGCACCTGCGCGCCACCATCATCGGTGACTCGCTCACCCGGATAGGAAAGTTCGTCGGTCATGACGTTTTGGGCGATGCCCATTTTGGCGACTGGGGCACCCAGATGGGCCAGGTGATCGTCGGCATCAAGGAACGGATGCCGGACCTCCCATACTTCGACCCGACCATCACCGACAGTTATCCCAACAACTCTCCGGTCACCATGACCGACCTTCAGGAGATCTATCCTGACATTTCGGAGCGGGCCGAACGCGACCCGGACGTAGCCGAAGCCGCTCGGCTGGCAACACTCGAACTGCAACAAGGCCGCGCCGGCTACCGGGCGCTTTGGGAACACCTCGTTGCGGTCTCGCAAGCTTCCCAGCGCGCCGACTTCCACGACCTTGGTGTCGACTTCGACCTGTGGCATGGAGAGTCAACGGTTCACGACCTCATCGAGCCACTCATCGATCAACTTAGGACCAATGGCCTGGCACTCGAATCGGACGGAGCGCTGGTCGTTGACGTCGCCGAACCAGGCGACAAGATGGAGATTCCTCCCCTGCTCCTGATGAAGGGCGATGGCGCCTATCTCTACACGACGACCGACGTAGCCACCCTGCAGATGCGCATGGAGGAACTCGAACGAGAAGAAGTGCTTTACGTGGTCGATGCCCGCCAAGCCCTGCACTTCGAACAAGTATTCCGGGTAGGACGCAAAGCCGGGCTGGTACCGCCCGAAACGATTCTTGAACACATCAAGTTCGGCACCATGAACGGTCCGGATGGCAAGCCCTTCCAAACCCGCAAGGGCGGAGTAGTCAAGCTTCGGGATCTCATCAACATGGTCGCCCAGGCAGGCTTGGAACGCCTCGCCGAATCGAAGGTGGTCGAATATTCGGAGCAGGAGCAAAGGAAGATTGCCCGCCTGGTCGGCCTGGCAGCTCTCAAGTTCGGCGAACTGTCCAACCATCGCCAGTCCGATTATCTATTCGACCTGGAGCGCTTCACGTCTCTGGTCGGCAAGACCGGCCCTTACCTCCAGTACGCGGTGGTACGAACCCAGTCGATTCTGCGAGAGGCCAAAGAGGCCGGGTGGCTACCGGGTGATCTCATTGAACCATCCGTTGAGGCAGAGCGGCGTCTCATGCTTGAGTTACTGCGCACTCCCGATGTCATTGACCGGGCGTGGTCGACCAGGGCACCGAACCACATCGCCGAGTTCGCCTATGAGCTTGCCCAGCAATTCAACCGGTTCTACGAGGAGTGCCACATATTGCGCGAGGCAGATCTGGCTCGCAAGACCTCGTGGTTGAGTCTCGTCGAACTGACCGGCCGGACCCTGACCTTGTTGCTTGACCTGCTCGGGATCGAAGTCCCCGACCGAATGTAGATCCACCGTTAAACGAAGAAGGCCCGGGCTGATTACCCAGGCCTTCTTGGTTGAGTGCTGTCAGGGTTACTCGCCTTTGACGACCACCTTGACACCGTCGACGGTGGTACCAATAACACCGGTAACGGCACTCACGGCCGACTCGCCGATATTCCCGGCAGCCTCGAGGGCACCAGTAGCAGCTGCCGAAGCGGCATCCTCGACACCAAGGCCAACTTCCTTGGCAGCACCAATTGCTGCCGAGATCGTGGTGCGAGTTACCTCAGCGATGTCGCCACCGACTTCGCCGACTCCACGGACTGCGCCGCGTGCGGTATTGGAGATTGCTCCGAGGACGTCGCCTCCGGTATCCGAAGCGCCTTTAACGGCACCTTGGACGGTTCCGGTGACCGCGCCGATCAAATCGCCTCCCACCTCGGTCGTGCCGGTTACAACCGCTTTCGCAAGCGAGAAGGCAGCGTCGGTCGCGGACATGCCCACGTCCTTGGCGCCACCCATGACACCCTGGGCAGTACCGGACGCGGCGTGGGTAAAGTCCCCACCGATCTCAGCTGTGCCCTTGATGGCGGCGCGAACGATGTCGCTGATCGTGCCAGCCGTAACGGTGGCGACCTCGCCGACGGTACTGACGACCCCGAGAACTACACCCTTGGCAACTTTGAGGATGCCCTCGCCGATCTGATCGACTGCGCTCAAGGCTCCAGAAACAACGTCGCCGATTGCGTCGGTGCCGCCGTGGATGATGCCGCCGGCGCCCTTCACCACACTGACCGTGGCGTCTTTGATTTCATTGGCCGTTGTGTCGGCCACCGTGCCGGCGCCCTTGACGGTCCCGACAATCGAATCACGTACCTTGGTACCTATTTCTCCGAGCTTCACAATGGCCTCCTTCTAGTGGACCGAGCTGATGTGTACCGCTTTGACCCGCGTGCTGGAAAAAAGTTCTTGTCGATCGGGAGAAGATTCTCAGGACAAAGCAGCAGTCTTACCAATCATGACCACCCTACCCGCCACGGCCACTCCGAGCCGGACCCCTTGATCTGTCACCGGATGATCAAGGCGCCGGCAGCGAGAACAAACCCTCCCGCCACGCCTGAGCGTTCTCCAAGACCTGGAGCGACGACGAAGCTGTCGTCATTATGTTCGGGCAGGCCGGGATAGTCGGCCAGGGATTCTTGAAGTCGGGACCTGACCGCCGGTAGGAACCCTTCAATCTTGGACGCTCCACCGCCAACCATGATCACCTCGGGGGCGAGCACGAACACGATGTTGCGAAGCCCTTCGGCGACGTAATGGGCCTCCATCTCAGCTGCCGATATCCGGAAGGCCGGTGCCAGGTTGCGGGGTTCGTCGCCCCATCTGGCAACGATGGCCGGGCCAGAAGCGAGCCCTTCAAAACAGTCTCCATGGTAAGGACACAAGCCAGGGAAACTATCATCGGGATGGCGTCTCACCGACACATGGCCCATCTCGGGGTGGACGAGACCGCGGACGGTCTTCCCGTTGAGAACGGCCCCACCCCCCACGCCAGTTCCCACGGTGAGATATACGTACGAGGTGAACCCGACCGCCGCCCCCCAGGTCCCCTCTGCCAGAGCAGCACCATTGACGTCGGTGTCGATCCCGATAGGGATGTCGAAACCCTCTTCCAGCACGCCAACCAGATCTGTGTCGGACCAGCCAGGCTTCGGCGTCGAGGTGATGAACCCGAACTTGGGGTGAGTGGGACGCAATTCGAGTGGGCCGAACGAGGCAACTCCCATGGCTTCCATCGCGGGATATCGAGAGAAGAATTCCAACACTTCGCCAAGCGTCTCAGAAGGACTGGTCGTCGGAATGCGGGTCTCGGCGACGATGTCGTCGGGACCACTACCAACGGCGCAAACCCACTTGGTTCCACCCGCCTCGATTGATCCCAGCAAAGGCCCGGCCACAACTGGATTGTGGGGCCGGCGTCCGGCCATGTCAAACCACCCCGTGGCCATCTGACCGGACACCAAGCGGGAGCCCGCGTTATTTGACGACGTTCCGCGCACCACTGCCGTAGCCTGAACCCATGAACCCTGAATTGAGCGCCGAGAAATCGCGCCTCAACCTCGATGTACTCCGTCCCTACCTGGCCACTCGGCGGGGTTGGTTCGCGCTCGCCGCGGTGACCATCGTTGCCGGGGTCGGTTTCGAATTATGGCTTCCACAGATCCTGGCGGATTTCATCGACGACGCCCTTGGAACCACCGCCCTGAGCAAGTTGCTCGGCCTGGCCGGCCTCTACATCGTCGTGGGGATCGGCGCCCAGGCAGCCGCGATCACCTCGCGGTACGCCGGCACGGCCATAGGATGGTCGGTCGCCAACGACCTACGAATCGACGCCACGACCCACGTCGCTTCTCTTGACCTTGACTACCACACCCACACCAGCGCCGGAGCGCTCATTGAGAGGGTTGACGGAGACATTGACGCGGTCGCCAAAATGTTCTCACACTTCGCCGTTCAAGTTGTCAGTGGCGTACTCCTGCTTGGTGGGATCTTCGTTCTGACGTTCCGCGAGAATGCTCTGGCGGGGTGGACGGTCGTGGGTTTCACCGCCGCAGTGGTCGTCATCATGTTCGTTCTGAGAGGGTTCGCCGTCGCCGCCACCAAGGCCGAGCGGGGAACCTCGGCAGAACTCTACGGATTCATCGAGGAACGACTTGCAGCCATCGAAGACATCCGCGCCAATGGCGCAGGTGAATACGTCATGCGGCGCTTCCAATCGGTCATGCGGCGCTATTACACCCGTTCCGTCACCGCCTGGGTTAAACGATCGGTGATCTGGACAGCTTCCATCGGCATGTTCTCGTTGGGAACCTTGCTGGCTCTCGCCGTTGGTGCCTACCTCGTGTTTCAGGGCCAGATCTCCTACGGCGTAGCTTTTCTGATCATCCAGTACATGTCAAAACTCGAAGGGCCGATCGAGGAAATCACCGACCAAATGCAAGAGGTCCAGAAGGCGGCAGCCGGTCTCGGTCGAATACGGGAACTCTTCGGCCAATGGCCGGCGGTCCAGCGGACCGGGACTACGGACCTTCCCGATACCGCCCTCACCGTCGAGTTCGACAACGTGACGTTTGCCTACGACAGCGACCCCGTACTCGACAACGTATCTTTTGTATTCGCGGCAGGAACACATGTCGGCCTCCTGGGGCGGACCGGAAGCGGAAAAAGCACCATCACCAAGTTGATCGCCCGCTTTTACGACGTGTCCTCGGGAACCGTATCGCTGGGCGGGTGGCCGATCGCCGAGATTGCCGAGTCGTCACTGCGCAATCGCGTGGCCGTCATCACCCAGGACGTGCAACTCTTCGAAGGGACGGTACGGGACAACGTCGCCATGTTCGTACCCGATTACGACGACCACCTCATCGAGGACGCTCTCGCAGAGATCGGTTTGGGTCCATGGGTGGCCAGCCTCCCCGAAGGGATTCACACCCATCTCGATATCGCCGGGAAAGGGTTGTCGTCCGGGGAAGCCCAACTGGTGGCACTAGCCAGGGCCTACGTCTTGAACCCGGGATTGGTCATCCTTGACGAACCGTCCTCACGCGTCGACCCGGCCACCGAAGTTGCCCTCTCGGCGGCGCTCGACCGACTGATCGAGGGTCGCACGGCCATCATCGTCGCCCATCGGCTGGCCACCGTTTCGCACGTTGACGAAATCATGGTTCTTCAGGACGGACAAGTGATCGAACACGGACATCGTTCGGAATTGGCGGCAACGCCCGACTCGGTCTTCGCTCGTCTCCTTGACACCGCCAGGGATGGCTTGATTCGAGATGAGGTCACGTTGTGAACCCGCTGCCCGTCGCCTGGCGCATTTCGAAGCCCTGGCCGTTCATGTTCTGGATCAATGTGCTCTTGTGGGCCGGTTTCCATCTGTTTCCAGCGGTCATCGGTGTCATGGTGGGCCGGGTATTCGATGCGCTGGATTCGGGCGATCGCAACCTGGTCTACAGCGCATTGTGGATCTATCTTGCGGTGATCATTGGCCGACTGGTCCTTTTCCAGTCGAGCATATTGTCGTACTCGCGGCTGTGGCATCGCATGATTCTCCTCGTGCGTCGCAATCTCCTCGACTACCTCATGCGGGCACCAGGTTCGCGGGTGCTGCCGATGAGTACCGGAGCGGCGGTGTCCACCTTCCGGGAAGACTCTGATCAGCTTGTCGACTATGTCGAGAATCTGCTCGACCTGTTCGGTTTGGTGGCCTTCCTGGGCACTTCAACCTGGATCATGCAGTCGAAATCTCCGGCGCTAACGATGTGGGCGATACTCCCGATGCTCGGGGCGTTCGTCATCACTCGAACGCTCTCGGGTCGGATCAAGATGTACCGGGAACGACTCCGAACCTCAACAGAATCGGTGACCGGCTTCATCGGTGACTTTTTCACGGCCATCGAATCCGTCAAAGCCACCGGGACGGTCGCGCCGATGATCGGCCATCTCGCCGATCTGAATAAGGAACGACAGCAGTCCGCGTTGAAAGACACCTTCCTCGATCAGTCGGTGCGCTCTCTCAACCGCAACATGGCGAACGTTTCCACCGGCCTGGTCCTGCTAGCCGGCGCCTCACTGATCCAGTCCAAGCAGCTGTCCATCGGCGACCTGACCGTCTTCCTCGTCTACATTCCGCGAATGACCGGGTACATGGCCTGGGGCGGCCAGATGCTCGCTCAACACTTCAGGGCCCGGGTAGCGGTCACCCGCATGATGCGACTTATGGTCGACGCCCCCGTCACCCAGATCACCGACCCGAGTCCACTCTGGGACGACGATGACATGGAGCCGGCCGCTCCAGTCATTCTGTCGACAGACGAACGCCTTCGGCGCCTCACCATCGCAGGTCTCAACTACGGGTTCCCTGATGGCGACGGACAGGGCATCCAGGACGTATCGTTCACGATCGACCGGGGCAGCTTCACCGTGGTGACCGGGAGGATCGGCTCCGGAAAGACGACCCTGGTGAGGGTCTTGCTCGGATTGCTCCCGCGCGACGCCGGTGAAATCCGGTGGAACGACCAGCTGGTGCGCGACCCGAGCTCTTTCCTGGTTCCACCCCGTTCGGCCTACACCCCGCAAGTACCGCGGTTGGTTTCGGACACGCTTAAACACAACATCACCATGGGTCGGCCACTTGACGAAGCGACGCTCGGCGAAGTGATCGACCTGGCCCGGATGACGAGTGACCTCGGACAACTGGAATCGGGCATCGACACGATTGTCGGGACCAGGGGCGCCCGGTTGTCAGGGGGCCAGGTGCAGCGATCGGCCGCTGCTCGGATGTTCGCTACCGACGCCGACCTTCTGGTGTTCGACGACCTGTCGTCTGCCCTCGACGTGCGAACAGAGGCTGAACTCTGGAAACGCCTGTTTGAGCTGCGCGACGTGACCTGCCTGGTGGTTTCGCACCGTCACCCCGCCTTGCGACGCGCCGACCAGATCATCCTTATGAAGGACGGCCGGGTAGACGACATCGGAACGTTGGACGAGCTTCTGGCGCGTAACCCCGAAATGCAAGCCCTGTGGGAGGAAACCGACTGACCACCAGCGGTGCGTTGCCTAGGGAACGTATCTGGGGTGTTGGCGGCGGGCCACGTTGGCGATCGTACGAGCCTCCGAGAGGCTCTTTCTCAGATAGCCAAGCGGTATCAGACCGGCCAGCCCGAGTCCCAGCCCGATGGCGACCGCGAGGGCAAAGCCATCGGCAATAGCGGCGGCGCCTTTCTGGTCGGTGACATCCGGACTGCCTGCCAGCAAGTTCCGGACGGCGTCGACGTCCCCGAGGCGCCGTCCCACGACAAACAAGATCACGGCTCCGCCGGTTGCTGCCCCGACCGTAAAACCGAGGTTTCGATAGAACTGATGCGCGGCCGTCGCCCGGCCGCTTTCGTCGACCGCCGTGATCGATTGCAGAAGGGTCAACCCTGCGTTGGTGGCCATGCCGAGTCCTGTTCCAACCACCGCCATCCCGGCAAACACAAACGGTAGAGGCGCATCGACCGCCGCCAGCGTGGCCACCGAACCCAAGCCGATCAGTGTGATCCCAAAGCCAGTAACAATCGTCGAGGTTTCGGCAAGCCGATCGAGCATTCGACTGGACACATTGGAGCCGATCGTCCATCCGACTACAAAGAAGACCACCGCCCATCCGGTCAACGTCTGACTACCACCGCGCGCGCCCCGCACATAGAGAGTAAAGAAGGACTCAGTGGCGATGCCTCCAGCCAGCAACAAGCTGATGGACCACGCCAGCAAGCCGAAAGGTGGATCAATGAGGTGTCGCCGTTTCATGACCGGCTCCGCGTGGCGTCGCGCATGCCATAGATAGACCATCGCAATGAGGGCGGACCCGGCAAATAGCCACGCTGACCACCCATCAAAGGCGTTAACCGCAAACAGCAACAGCAAGTTGAAAGCGAAGACCATGGCGAGGCCCAGTAGATCCAGGGACCGCCCCGACCGCAACCCGACGGGACCGGGCATCACTCTCCACCCTGCTGCCAGGGATACCAGACCAAATGGAACGTTCAGGAAGAAGATCCAATGCCACGACGCAAAGGAAAGAAGGAAGGCTGCCAGAGCGGGGCCTGCCACACCCATGACCCCCCAAACGGTCGAATTGGCTGCGAACGCCCGACCGACCAGGTGTTTGGGGAAGAGCAGATTCACACCCGCCAATCCGACGGCGATAACTCCTCCTCCCCCAAGACCCTGCATGACCCGAGCCCCGATGAGCAGAACCATCGAGCCTGCCAGGCCCGCCATGAGAGACCCCAGGACGAAGGCGCCAACGGAGAACCGAAATATGAACCGCAGTCCAACCGAGTCAATGAGCGCGCCGGCGACAACGGTGGCCACACCGGCCATAAGGAGATAGACCGTCACCACCCACGGCAAAAGGTCGAGGTTGCCGAGATCGGCGGCCAAGTTCGGCAACGCCGCGGACACCCCCAACGAGTTGAAAGCCGACAGTCCAACCAGGGTGAAGATAGCGATCGAGGCGGGCAGCAATTCGGGTGCCAGCACGCTCTTGGGTTGGGGATCGTTCACTGACCCAGCCTAGGCCCGGTGATAGGGGTGTCCAGACCGGATCGTCTCGATCCGGTACAGCTGCTCAAGCAACACGAGTCGGGCGAGTTCGTGCGGCAACGTCAAGTCAGAGAGACGCCAAATCGCTCCGGCATGCTCGCGCAGTTGAGGACCATGTCCGTTGGCTCCCCCGATGAGCAAACTAATCCGCGAAACACCTTCGGTTTCCCAGCCGCTGACGATCGCGGCCAGCTCCTCGGATCCGTAACTCTTACCACGCTCGTCAAGGACAACGACCTTGCCATCAGCCTGTTGCAGCAGACTGTTTGACTCGGCGGCGTTCCGTTTATCGCTATCGCGATCCTTCCCGTCCTTGATCTCAATGACCTCGGCGGAGGCGATTCTCTGAAGGCGGTCAAGATAGAATGAGCAACCTTCTGCGTAGAAGCCACGCTTGAGTTGCCCGACGGCGAGGATTCGATATCTCACACTGTCAGGCTACCGGTCGGGGTGCCCGCTGCAACTCGCGACTCCGACCAGTCTGGTCAACCGTCCGATCGAGTCTGGCCGGTAAGCAGAATGCCCACCCCGGCGAGAATCACAAGAACGGGCCAAAAATACCTACCTTGCAGCGCAATCCATCCCAGCGCGTCAGCCAGGTAGGCGGCTCCGATAACAAAGAAGGCTGCGCCGGTTAGGAAACTTCCTGAATTCTTCATCGGGCGATCTCCAGTTCTCCAATACCGAGTTCGGCATTGATGTGAATGGTCGGGCCAGGAGCGACCCAAGTCCGGTCAAGCGACAAGCCCAAGCCGTCAACGACCTCACCGAAGACGGTGAGCTTTCCAATGCCGGTCTCAGCATGCACGACGACCTGGGCATTGGGCGGCACGACAACGCGGGCCGCTCCGATTCCCATGTTCAGCGAGACGGTTTGGTCTGTGACAAATGTCACGGCGCCAAGGTCCAGGAGATAGTCACCCATACCGTGTTCGTACAGATCGTGCACGTCGGCAACGACGGCGGGTGTTTCTCGGACTTCGCCGACCCCATTCCATGGACCGATGAACGAAACCGCCCCGGAGACGACCGTCACGCTCGTGAGTAGCACGCCGACCGATATCAACCCGCCTACGTCCTGGCGGCCCGATCCGTACATGACACCCATCCCTACCAACATGAGGGCGGCGGGTACCAGTAGCCCCCACGAGACTGCCGCGGTCGTCGTCAGATCGACCATCCAACCGATGCCAACCAGCAGGACCAATGCACCGGTAATCACGCGGCCGATGGAAACCCTTTGCCCGCGGGGCAGCTCAGGTGGCGTCAGAACCGGCCGTTCCTCCAAATCAATCATTTGCGGCCTCCCAACATAATGAAGACACCGATCGAGACCAGCCCGATCGGCCATAGGTACTTGGACAAATCGGGGAGGAACTCAGACATCAGCAAAACTGACCCGACCGCGATCACGGTGGCACCAATAATCGTCCGACCGGCAAGGCTCGACCCGGTTGGGGCCGGGCCCAACACATCGGTTGGCTGTTCTTCTGGAATCGCAATCCAGCCAATGATGTAGAGGAGGACACCAGATCCCCCCGACAGAGCCAACAACACAAACGCCACCCGGAGGATCACCGGATCAATTCCGAGGTAACGACCGAGTCCTCCCGCGACTCCAGCCACCACTTTGTCTGTGGTGCTCCGCCGTACACGAACAACCTGGGGTTGTTCGGTCGGATGGGTTTCCAGATCATAAGCCATATGTTCTTCCATCCTTTCTTGCCGATCAGCTCCAACATACGACATCCAAGCTGTCGATCCAGAGGCCATTAGTCCGCGATCGCGCCGACCAAGCCCAGCCCCGCATCCAGATGGATCTCAGGCGCCTCGACAGATCCCGATCGTGTCAATGGCCGATCGGGACCTTTTCCTCTGGGATCATCGCCGTCGATGCAGCGACGCTGGAGAGGAACGACGTCCTTGAGGTCGGGAGGTCAACGATGAGGACGGATATTCGAGCAGCCAGGAGCGTTGCACCCCATGTCAAGACGCCCAGGTCAAGACGCCCGTTGGCCCTCCGGTCACTGATTGGCCTGCTGGTATTTCAGGGGGCTCACGGCCCTGGGAGGCGGGCTGGCCTTCATTGCCGAACCCAACGGCGCCCTGGTGGGAATGAAGCTCTCCGTCCTGCAGAACACGCCGTCTGGCTCATTCCTGATTCCTGGACTTCTCCTTGCCATTCCGCTCGGTCTGGTGCCGTTGCTGATCGCCAGGGACATAGCCCATAACTGGCGCCACTCATGGGCAACGAGAGTGGAGCAACTCATAGGAGTGTCGATCGGCTGGGCCGGTTCTCTCGCCGTGGGTCTCGGCCTGATCGTGTGGATCGTCGTGGAATACCTGACGATCGACTACCACTGGCTCCAAGCGGTGATGGGTGCGGTCGGAGTCGCCATCACGGCTCTGACGTTGCTTCCTTCAATTCGGCGCCGGTTCACCATCGTCCGGATTCGGTGATCGTTTCGAACTGGTTTGAACGCCGGGGTTAGGAAGCGAGACCGGACGGGCTGCGCCCGGGGGTTCCGACCGCCACGACCCCGGCGAGAGTGAGCAAGCCGCCGACGGCGATGGCCGGAGTGATCAATTCGTGGAGCAGAACCACTCCGCCAATCAAGCCCACCAGGGGTGCCGTGTATCCGGTGAGGGCAACAACCGTCGCCGAGACATGCTTGGTTGCATATAGCGTTGCTGCGAACGGCAGAAGGGTGGAACCGAGACCGAGGCCAATGAGCAGGACCCAATAACCAGATGCCACGCTGGTCGGGGTCACTCCACCTACGGCAAGTCCCACCGCCCCTGCCACGAACAGGCCGCTGACGAACATGGGTATGGCAAGCTCGGTGGTGTTATGCATCGGGGCGAAACGTCGACTGAGGATCCCCGACATAGACCCGACCACCACACCACCAAAGGCGAGTCCGCCGCCGACCAGGGCGCTGCCACCCTCGGCTAGACCGCTGTCGCCCGACAACACGATGATCAGGGTGCCGGTCAGGCCAAATAGCAAGCCGAACACCTGCGTACGCCGCAAGGTCTCTGACAAGAGAAAGCGAGCCATGACAGCCGTTACAACCGGAACCAGCGTAATCACCAGCGCCTCGAACCCGGCCGAGACGAAGTTCAGCGACCCGATAAAGAGCATCGGCGCGATTCCAATCCGAAGGACACCGATGGCCGAGCCCCGGCGCCAGGCCTCCCGGTCTATGACGGTTTGCCGGACCAGGCCGTACCCCACGATGGCAACCGTTGCGAACAGGATTCGAAAGACGACGACGGTAAACGTCGTCGCTCCCGCGACGAACAAGGCCCGAACTCCAACGCCGGCCAGGCCCCATCCAAACGATGCGGCGCCCAGAGCTACGATCGATCGCGGGTGCATTCGTTCAAGCTAAACCCCACTGACGTTTCAAAGAAACCGCTCAAGCCTCGAACCGAACGTGCCGATGAAGCTGGAAGCAAGCTTCTCAGCGGAGGCTGCGGCGGAGATCCCCTTCTCTCGTTGCCTACCCCTCTGTGGAGAATTATGAAGAGGCCCCCTAGGGGGCCTCTTCTCGTTGTTGGAATGATCTCGGCCACGGGCGGGTTGCCCAATACAGCAACCACTGCGGAGGAGATGAATCGTGGGTTGCCGGGCTTTTAAGCCTCATATTCTTGATGGCGGGCATTATGAAGATGACCCAGACCAAAGAGAAGCTCGCTGAAAACATGGGTTGGGTCGAACACTACAAGACCCGGGCGATCAGGTTGATTGGTCTTCTTGAGGCCCTCGGAGCGATCGGTCTAATTCTCCCAGCCGTGACGAACATTCTCCCCATTCTCACCCCCCTGGCAGTGATCGGCATTGCCCTCGTGATGGTCAGGGCGATGTCGCGCCAACTGAGTCGAGGCAATGAGACCCAGATGGTCGTCATGAACATGACGTTTCTGCTCATGGCACTGTTTGTGGCCTGGGGCCGCTTCGGCGACTACGCCTTCTAGGCAGCTACCTAACCAATGGAGCCATTCGCGCCGGGGTCGGTTGGTCAGGTTCAGTTCGCTGACCAACCGGGAACCCCCCACATAGTCACACCGTTAGCCTCTTGGAGAGGAGCGAAAGGTGCGATCAGCGGCAACAGTCGTCGTTCTCGGCGCATTCCTGATTGGTTCGTGTGCCGCTGGCGGTGAGCCAGCAGGGACTGTTGGTTCGGTGTCGCCTTCCACAACCGTCATCGCCCGAACCACCGCTTCACCGTCAACGACATTTCAGTCGGCAACCTCGACCACCAACATGGGAGTGAATGCCGAACTCGCCGCTCTCGTCGATCGGATCCCGGGCGCCATCGCCTCCAACGACGTCGACCAGATCGATGCGCTTCTCAATGAATTCTATGCGTTGGCCGACAGCGGAAACCTCACGGGGGACCCCGTCGCCGTGTGGGACGGAGTCGATGAGTTATTCGCCGCCCGAAACGACGCAGTCTTCGCTTCGGCACGGCTCGACCTCAAGGGACCGGAGCTGACAGCTGAGGTGGCCACCACCTTGCCTCAAGAGTTCTTTGTTGTCCAGGTCGGAACCGGTGTTGTGATCGTCGGGCCGGATGGGGAGGCGCTCGGCAGTCTGGCCAACACCGACGTGGGAGACGAGCGGCTTCGCGAACTACTCCCGGGGGACCCGGTTGACCACCAATACTTCCAGGTCGGCAACCGGGTGAAGGGATTCGCGAAATCGGTCGGCGTGACGACCATTACCGACACCCAGATTCTGATCGCAGGCAATACCCCGATCGACATCTTGGACCGGTACGTGGCGACCAGCGTGGACGACCTGGTCCTCACGGTGCATGACTGGGACCATGGATCCCAACCGTCCATCGCCATCGATACCGCCACTGGCAAGACGGTCGAGCTGTCACCCGGCTGTCGGGTTTCGGTGGCAGTCGACGAGGGCTGGTATCTCATTTGTACCAGCGATGCACACTCCCCTGACGGAGCGTTCGCAGAAGTTCGGTTCCGCCACCGAGGTGGCGAGACAACATTCCTGGGCGGCCCGGCCTTCGTGAACGAAAGCGGCAACGGTCCAACAGTCGTTGGGCATTGGGCTTCGGTCCAACCCGGACCCGATGGCACCCTCCTCGGTCAATGGTCGGGCGAATGCGAAGTGCCCTCTGCTCATGTTCTTGTAGACCAAGACTGGTGGCATGTCTGGTATGACGGCCACGACCTGGTGGTCGCCGCCGATATGGATTCCGAGACGTGGGGATGGGCCGAGTCGTGGGCGCTCGGATGGCTCGAATCCGGACAAGCGGCCATTGGGGCTCGCGGTGGGGGTTGCAGCTGGGATGAAAGCGGCCTCCTCCTCGTGAGACCCGACGGCTCATTCGACGTCATCTACCCGTTCGGCGACGCCGAACTTTGGAGGCGAGTAGGCGAATGACCGGTTGCCACACCGAAGAGTTAAACTCATAGTTGTGCGTCGTCTCTCCTTACTTGCCATCACGCTTCTCGTCCTCGCGGGTTGTGCCGAAACGAGCCAGCTAGGTATCGACCGCTCACCTGCCGAGCTCATCGAGCTTGGATCAACTTCGTATCAGACGTTCTGCGCAGCCTGTCATGGCGTTGATCTACGGGGTACCGATCAGGGACCATCCTTTCTCTCGATCATCTACGAACCGAACCACCACAGCGACTTCGCCTTCACGAGCGCCGTCAAGAACGGCGCGGTGGCTCACCACTGGGAATTTGGAGACATGCCTCCCGTAGCGGTCATCACCGACGATGAGATTGCGGCGGTCACCGCCTATGTCCGTAACGTCCAAGAAATCGAAGGGTTCGACGAATAGTCGGGGTTTCCCGAAAAGGAATTGCGGGGTTTGGTCGAGCAAGACCGATCGACGAGCAATAGTCTCCTCCCATGTTGTCTTCTGCGCCCTGGGTTTACTTCTCGCTCACATGCCTCGTCATCCTGTTTCAGCTGGGACTGGCGGTTGGCCTACCCTGGGGATCAGTCGCCATGGGAGGCAAATACCCCGGCAAGTTTCCGCACCACATGCGCGGAGCAGCCGTTGTGCAGGCACTTATCCTGGCGGCCTTGGCGGCCACGGTTCTCACCAGGGCTGACGTGATTTTTCCGCAATGGCTCGCCACCTCGCGGATTCTCACCTGGTTCGTCGTTGCCTTCGGAATCATCAGCGTGGTGCTCAATCTCACAACCCCAAGCAAGTGGGAGCGTCGAATCTGGGGTCCGGTCACCGTCTTGATGCTGCTGAGCAGTCTGGCCGTGGCGATCGACTGATGAGGCTGATCCCGGTGGAGGGTACGAACGGGAATTACGGAACCGGGTGTCGGGTTAGGTCGGTGAATAACGTGTACTCGGGCAGGAAATTCATCTCGACCCGGCCGGTAGCACCTGCCCGATGCTTGGCAATGATGACTTCTGCCAATCCTTTGCTCTCGACCGCCTCAGGGTTGTAGTACTCGTCGCGGTAGATGAACATCACGATGTCGGCATCCTGCTCGATGGCACCCGATTCACGCAGGTCGCCAAGCCGGGGCCGTTTGTCTTCTCTCGCTTCGAGACCACGGTTGAGCTGGGACACGGCCAGGACGGGGCACTCGAGCTCACGAGCCAGGTTTTTGAGATTTCGGCTGATCTCGGCGATCTCTTGCTGACGGTTCTCACGATTACGACCCTGCATTAGCTGGAGGTAGTCGAGGACCACGAGGTCGAGACGTCCCTTCTGGCGTTTGAGGCGTCGACATTTGGCCCGAACGTCGGTGACGGTTGTGTACGAGCTGTCATCGACGAAGATCGGCGCCGGATACAAGCGACTCGCCGCGTTCGTGACTTTTTGCCACATCTCAACGGAAAGCTGTCCGGCTCGTAACTTCATCGAATCGACCCGGCCCATCGAGCACAGAATTCGTTGAATGATTTCGTCTTTGCCCATCTCCAAGGAGAACATGGCGACCACCCCGCCACTGACGGCGACATTGGTCGCGATGTTCAGGGCTATGGCACTTTTGCCCATCGCCGGACGGGCGGCGATGACGATGAGATTGGCGGGTTGGAAACCGGCCAACATGCCGTCGAGGTCCCGGAAGCCGGTGGACAATCCGGTGATCTGCCCGGCGTTGGCCTCGAGCGCTTCGATGTTCTCGAGAGCAGGTTTGAGCATCGTCGATAGCTCCAACAAGCCGTCCCCGACCCGCCGTTCGGCGACTCCCAGCACGGTCTGTTCCGCATTGTCGATGACGTAATCGATTTCTTCGTCCGTCTGATGAGCCAGGTTGGTGATCTCGCCACCCGCCCGAATCAGGCTCCTCCGCAGCGCGCTCTCTTCGACGATGTCGGCGTAGTAGTCGACCCGCGAGGCCACCGGCACGGCGTTCTGGAGGCGAGTGATGAAGGCCGGGCCACCAATTTTGTCCAGCTCGTCTTTGCGGCGGAGCTGGTCTGTAACGGTGACCGCATCAATCGGCTGACTCGTGTTGTAGAGCTCAACCATGGCTTCATAGATGGCCTGATAGGCAGGAACATAGAAGTCGTACGACGACAGACGGTCGATAACCGCGTTGGCGGCGTCCGAGGACAGCAGCATGGCGCCGAGGACCGACTCCTCGGCGTCTGCGTTATGGGGCGGGGTTCTGATACCGCTCGCCCGAGACGGCGCCCGTAGAGGAGCATCAGGCGCCGGCGGCGCGTACGAGTCATCAGGTGGCTCGTACGCGCCGCCGTCCGCCATGCGTATTTACGCCGGGATGACGTCGAGGGTCAACACAAACTCCACGTCTTTGTGCAGTTTGATTGGCACTTCATGCAGGCCGATGCTCTTGATCGGCTTGTCCAGGTTGATGGCATGGCGGTCCAGCGCGACGCCGGCAAACTTCTGCACGCCTTCGACGATGTCATTGATCCCGATCGAACCGAACAGCCTGCCTTCGTCACCGGCTTGAGCACCAATGACAATCCGGGTGCCAACCAGTGCCGTAGCGATGGTTTCGGCTGCTTGACGGGCCTTACGCGACGACTCATCGCGAGCTTCCTTCAGCGCCGTAGCGTGCTTGAGAGCACCACCGGTGGCTTTGATGGCGACATGACGCGGCAACAAATAGTTGCGGCCGTAACCGTCGGCTACCTCAACAATGTCTCCCTCGACCCCGAGCCCGGGGACTTCCGCTGTCAGAATCAGTTTCATTAGCGGTTGATGTACGGCAGTAGGGCCATTTCACGAGCGTTCTTGATGGCCATGGCCACCTCACGCTGGTGCCGGGCACAGTTCCCGGTGACACGACGGGCACGGATCTTGGAGCGGTCGGAAACATACCGACGCAAAACCGAGACCTCTTTGTAGTCAATGGTGGCGCGTTTGTCCGTGCAGAACACACAGACCTTTTTCTTCATTTTGCGGCCGGAATCGTTCCGGCGCTTCTTGCGTGGCTGCTGAGCCATGTTGTTTCTCCTAAAGCTGTAGCGCTAAAACGGCGCTTCGTCTGGTCCGAAATCTTCCCTGGCCACCGGAGCAGCCGGAAGGCCGCCCCCATCCGAGCCGCCGCCGAAGTCACCGCCACCCGTGCGGGCGGCTTTGGTCACCGTGGCGGAAGCCCAGCGAAGACTGGGACCGAGTTCGTCAATGCGGAGTTCAACGACCGACCGCTTTTCACCTTCGGGGGTATCCCAGCTGCGTTGTTCAAGGCTGCCGGTCACGATGATGCGAGTGCCCTTCGTGAGCGACTCGGACGCATGTTCGGCGGCTTCTCGCCACAAAGTTCCGCCGAAGTACGACGTCTCTTCCTGCCATTCGTTTGCCTGATCACGCCAACGGCGATTGACGGCAATGCGAATCTTGGCCATGGCGATGCCCGATTGCGTGAAGCGCAGCTCTGGATCTTCAACCAGGTTTCCGATGAGTGTTACGGTATTCGTCATTGATCCCTCTCCTGGGTCGTCTCGTTCGTCACATCAGACCGTGATGAAAGTATCCGGGCTGACTGTGACAAAAAAGGTCAGTCTTCTAGGCGCATGACCTTATGCCGGATGACTGCATCGGACAGGCGCAGGGCACGATCGAGTTCGTCAATCGCCACCGGATTATCGGTTTTGAAGGTGACGAGCGAGTAATAGCCCTCGTTCATGTGGTTGATTTCGTAGGCAAAGCGTCGCTTGCCCCAAAAATCCTGTTGGGAGACCTCGGCGCCTCGAGCTTCCAGCAAGGCTGCGATCTCCTTGACCTTGCTCTGAGCATCTGGCTCTTGGAGGTCAGGACGATGGATCGTCATGACTTCATAGTTGTTCAATATGTACCTCCTATGGACATCCGTCGATGCGGATGGCCCCGCCACGGTGACGGAGCAGGATGTGCACCTTGCGGTGCGGAGAGCACCCGGACGGGTGCGCGGCTCGCGAGTGTAAACGCGGAAGCTCCCGCGAGCTAACTGAGAATCCGTTCACATTTCGCGATCGCCCCGCAACTCCGTCCAACATTGTGTATGTTGAAACCCATGGCAGTCGACAAGGATCGGAAAACCGATGGCACTTCGTGGAGCTGGGCCTATTTGATCCCGCTCATGGGACTGATGATCCCCATCATCGCCATCACAGACCTGAACCTTACCGAGGTACTGACGAGCACGATGGCGGCCGTCATCGCGGCGATCGGTGCCGGGACCCTGGCCGGTCGATACCTGCTCGGATACCAACACCAACTCCAGGTGAGGGAACTTGAGGCCCGAAGGGAGATAGTCGCCCTTGAGACCCACCAACTCACCGAAGCACAGCGTGTCCTCGATCTTGACGATCGACTCGACGAACTCAAACCGCCGCGAAAGGCTGCGCTCCCTACCGAGGCCTAGCCTGTTGGCATGAGCAGTTTCCTAGAACACCTCTCCTCCGAATTGGTCACCCTCCGTTCAGACGGGCTGGAAAAACGTGAGCGCCTCATTGCCTCTCCTCAGGATGCCACCGTCAGGCTCAGTGACGGTCAAGAGGTCATCAACCTGTGTGCGAATAACTACCTCGGGTTGGCCAATCATCCCCGGCTGATTAAAGCGGCCCACGCGGCGCTCGACGAATACGGTTACGGAATGGCCTCGGTCCGCTTCATCTGCGGTACCCAAACCATCCACACCGCCCTTGAGTCGAGGTTGTCGGCATTCCTCAAGACCGAGGACACCATCCTCTACTCATCGTGCTTCGACGCCAACACCGGCCTGTTCGAGACCTTGCTTGGCGAGCAAGACGCCATCATCTCGGATGAGCTGAATCATGCGTCGATCATTGACGGGATACGGCTGTGCAAGGCCCAGCGATTCCGATATGCCAACAACGATCTCACCGACCTCGAAAACCAATTGAAGGCATCCCGGGATGCAAGATTCCGACTCATCGCCACGGATGGGGTCTTCTCGATGGATGGGATCATCGCCAACCTGCCGGGTATTTGCGATCTCGCCGAAGAATACGATGCGATGGTGTTCGTCGATGACTCTCATGCGGTCGGGTTCGTCGGTGACCATGGCGGAGGAACCCCGGACTATTGGGGAGTCGAGGATCGGGTCACGATCCGGACCGGAACGCTTGGAAAAGCTCTTGGTGGCGCTTCGGGGGGCTACACCTCCGGCCCGAAGGAGTTGGTCGCCTGGCTCCGCCAACGGTCCCGTCCATACCTCTTCTCGAATTCACTGGCACCAATGATTACTGCGTCGTCCATGACTGCGCTTGATCTCATCGAAGACGGCGCCGGGCTTCGGCGACGGCTGGCAGACAACGGGTCCTACTTCCGGTCTTCCATGCAAGAGGCCGGTTTTCGACTGGCAGGGGCGGGCCACCCAATCATCCCGGTGATGCTTGGTGACGCCAAGGTGGCAGGCGAAATGGCCCACCGACTCCTCGGCCGGGGCGTGTACGTAACGGCCTTCTCGTTTCCCGTCGTGCCCCGCGACCAAGCCCGCATCCGGACCCAGATGTCGGCCGCCCATACGATCGACCACCTCGACACGGCCATCTCGGCATTTGTCGACGTCGGCACCGAGCTAGGCGTCCTGGCGTGAAAGCCCTTATCAAACCTTTCCCCGCCCCCGGTCTCGAGTTGACGGACGTTCCGGTTCCCGAATACGGCCACAACGATGTTCTCATCGAAGTCCAACAAGCGTCGATCTGCGGAACCGACCTCCACATCCAAACCTGGGATGAGTGGGCGGCGGCCACGATCCCGATCGGCATGGTGGTTGGCCACGAATACATGGGAAGAGTGGTGGCCATCGGGTCTGAGGTGCGAGGCATTGCGGTCGACCAACGCGTTTCAGGCGAGGGACATGTGACCTGTGGAACGTGTCGCAACTGCCGGGCCGGACAACGGCACCACTGTCGCAACACGGTAGGGGTAGGCGTAAATCGGGCGGGGGCATTCGCCGAATTCGTGGTCATTCCTGCTGTGAACGTGTTCCCGATCCCCGACGACGTCAACGACGACATCGCAACATTGCTCGATCCGCTCGGTAACGCCACCCACACCGCGCTGGCCTTCCCGCTGGTCGGCGAAGACATACTCATAACCGGCGCCGGCCCGATTGGCCTCATGGCCGGAGCCATCGCCAACCACGTCGGGGCCCGACACGTCGTAATCACCGATGTGAACGACTACCGCCTCAAGCTGGCTGCCCGCCTCGGGATCGAGCGAGCCGTTCGCGCCGATCGAGAAACCCTTGAATCCGTAATGGCCGACCTGGGCATGATCGAGGGGTTCGATGTTGGAATGGAAATGTCGGGCAACCCGAGGGCACTCCGGGACATGCTTCATGTCATGAATCACGGTTCGAAAGTGGCATTGCTCGGGATCCCCCCGACGGAGGCTCCGATCGACTGGAACGATGTCATCTTCAAGGGACTGACGATGCAGGGCATCTACGGACGCCGGATGTTCGAAACCTGGTATCAAATGACCGCCCTCCTTCAGGGCGGCCTCGACATCAGTCCGGTGATTACCCATCACTTCCCGTTCCAGGAGTGGGAAACCGCCTTCGCCATCGCCCGCTCGGCCGAAGCGGGCAAGGTGATCCTGACCAGCTGGTAGCGGCACTTCACCTGACGACCCAGCGTCTCATCGCATCTCGTCGTAGCTCAGTATTCGAAGAATTATTATTCCGTCTTGAGCGTACTCGACAACAAACGAGGCGGGTATCTCCCTCTCCCCGCTGAACCACTTCTTCTGTGTCCAGTGCCGGAAGGGAGAGAAGGACTCATCAGCGACAATATAGGTTGCTCCGTAGAGGCCCGCCACGTCGAGCAGCGCATTGAGGTCGCCCGTATAGGGCATCGCAATTGCGCCCCGCCGAGTGTGAAACGCGAACTGCCAGGGGTTTCCAGTCAGCACCACGGCGTCGTCGGGAAGGAAGCTCGTATAGACCGCGACCGCCGGTGGAAGCTCCGTGACTGGACTATTCGTCGAATGATACCGATAGGCGCTCCCGCCCACGAGAACCAACACGGCCATGGCCATCGGCTTATTCCACGCAAACCCCATACCGAATCCTGCGATCGCCGTGAGTGGGATGAGATACGCCCAGTACCTGGCTTCGAAATGTATGAGTGATGCCTGAACAACGGCCACAACCATCATAAAACCACCCATCATCAGACTTGCGACCCGCTCGTCGAACTGGACGCGCTCTGACGGATTACCTCGCAATCGTCTCCACAAAGGCACCGCAATGAGAGGGATACACGCCACCACACCAGCGAGTCCGAAAATCATAAGCCAGAATGGCACGACACGCCCGTCGGCAAGATTCTGACCAAAGGCCTTGAGGTACTCCAGCGACCCCTCGAATCTGTTCGGCGCGTCTGGCGGAAAAACAGCCGTTGGGTTGTAGAAGGCGTCATTATGGTCCCCGCTTACATATGCCAATCTGAGTGCGTCGCTGACCAACCTGCTTCCTGGCGAAATCAGCGTTCCCCACGCGTCGTATTGAATTTTCAAATAGGGCAAGAACGCGACCACGGCGGCCGAAATAGCGATTAAGCCGGCTTTGACGTCGCGGCCGACGCGACGAGTAAAACCCAACACAATCAGGCCTAAGAGTGGTGCAAGAAACACGTATCCCAGTGGGGGGCGCTGACCCATCGCGTAACCGGCAGTGAAGCCCAGAGGCACCGCCCACAGCAACGAACGCCGTCGCAAGGCCACGAAACACGCGGCGAATGACGCTGCGGCCGCAACCATGTAAATATCGGTCAAGCCACTGATTGTCAGAAGCATCGACGGTTCGAACAGCACGACGTACCCGGCCATAAACGTGGGTAGCCGCCGATTGGTCAACATGAAGACGGTAAATGCGACAGCGATCGCCGCCAGGGCTTTCGCGGCGGACGCCGCCGCTAACAATGAGGTGCGATTGGCACCGAAAACCTTGAAGAATGGGGCGATGCTATACGCCCCATATATTGACCAATATGGCTCGAGGTGGGGGAATTTGGTGGTGCCGATCCCCTGTCCGCCAGTATGAATCCAGTAGTTCGATACCACCGGTCCTTTGCCCTCGGCAATGCTCCGAGCGGCTTCTGCAACGCTCGCCTGGTCCGCATGACCGATAAACGCCTCACCAGTCATCGAGTTCGGCCACCCGATGTCCAGAAACAAAGAGAAAACACAAAGTGCTAAGAGCGGAACCATCACCACAAGCAGTGGCCGACGGGAAGCGAACGACCGGATCGGTCCGAGGTCGCGCACCGCGTCGTCGGCGACTAACTGACGCGGGCTGGCGTTGGCGTCCGTTCCGTTGAGGGGATCCACTGGATCAGCATAGGCACTGGCTTCGAGACGTTGCCTCATCAGTCCGGTGATTACCATCACCTCCCGTTCCAGGAGTGGGAAACCGCCTTCGCCATCGCCCGCTCGGCCGAAGCGGGCAAGGTGATCCTGACCGGCTGGTAGTTGCCCATACCCGGGCAGCCATCAGCCCTCAAGAGTCGAGCCTGGCCGGTCGATATTGGGATATGAACGGAGAAGCATCAAGGGTCGCGGCTGCGGGCCGCCCATCCCGATCGTGGGTCGTCGTCGCAACCATCTTGGCGACCACTTCTCTCGCGTCGATCCTCGGTGCACTCGCCATCAACACCGATGCCCAACGCCCGATCGGTGAGGGCGAATTGTTCTTGCAGGACGGACAGCAGGTCGCCGCCAGGCTGGGAACCCTTGACATCGTCACCGACGACCTGCGGCGCATGCGCAACAACCTGACGATCGAAGCCGTGAGCCTGGTCGAATCTGACGGCAAGATCATCATGTCAACCTCGCCCAGTCTGGTCGGTCACACCCCGTCAAGTCCACTAATGGTCGGATTCGCCGACGGAGGCAGATTCGGCGCAATTGCCGTACCGATCGACGTGCCGATCACCGTGGACGGCGTGGCCGAATGGGAGCCAGGCGACATTGTCTACGAGGTCATTCAGCCACTCGGCGGCGGTCGAGCAATCCTCCTGACGTACGACATCTCTGAGCTCCTGGCTCGCCGGAGCGCCTCAGGAGGGGTGCCCATTCTGGCGCTCCAGCTTGCCGGCTTAGCCGCATTTCTACTCGTTGCGGCGACCCTCCTCTTCGTCGCTCGCAGCCGGGTGGCCAGGACACTTGGGGAGTTGGCGCTTCAATCCGAATATCTACGTCGCGAGTCCGAGGTGCTCACCGAACACAATCGCGAACTTGACGAGGCTCGTAAACGCGCCGAGCACGCCTACGAACTGGCCGAGGAGAAGAATCGGATCCGATCAGAATTTGTCCTCATGATCAACCACGAGTTGCGAACCCCCCTCACGGGAGTAGTAACCGGCGCCGAACTCCTTCGATCTGGCGGGGCCATCTCCGACGAAGTGTGGCTTGAGATCCTCGACGATGTCCTCAACGACGGGCGACGGCTCTCGGAAATGATCGACCAAATCCTTGCCGTAGCGCGCATCGAAAACGGGGCATTGTTCTTCGCACTGCACGACGTCGACCTGGTGGACGTCGTGGACCGCCTGGAGCTGGCACGACCAAGGTTCGACATTCCGGATCGCGACGCGCTCAACGATGTGGTCCTCCGAACCGACCCGACCAGCCTCGTAAATCTCATCCAATCAATCGCTGACAACGCTTTCACTCATGGCGCCAAGAACGTCGGCGTAACCATGTCGGTCGACTTGCCGTTCCAACCGATGCTTGAGGTGGGAGTTCGCCCCGAAAGTCCCGTATACGTCTTGATTCGCGACGATGGGCCGGG
>JAENVV010000248.1 GCA_016650365.1 Acidimicrobiia bacterium | reverse complement strand
GGTGAAGACGACGACTGAGCTCATCGAGCAGTTGACACCGGATATCAGCCACGTGTGGCTGATCCATGACGATGCCGTACCGAGGCCCGATGCCCTTCGGGCCCTCGTCCAGGCCGCCGAACAGATCGATGCTTCGCTGGTTGGTTCCAAGGTTTTGACCGCCGCCAATCCGGCGATACTCGAATCGGTCGGTGGATCCACCGATGTTTTTTTGGTGGCAGATACCGGGTTGGCGTCCGGCGAACTCGATCAAGAGCAGTATGACGTCGTTCGAGATGTCGCCTTCGTTCCGGGCGAATCCGTGTTGATCCGGCGTGACCTGCTCAAGGGCCTCGGCGGACCCGATCGATTGCTACCGCCCCTAACCCAGGCGATCGACTTCGCCGGTCGAGCCCGTTCGGCGGGCGGCAGGGTGGCAGTTGTTCCGTCCTCGGAGGTTGTCCATGCGGGAACCTGCCACGCCCAACTACCGGCATGGCGCGAGCCGGCGGCCCGATGGCGAGCTAGCGCCAAAATGTATTCAGGTTGGACCACCTCCTGGGTTCTGCCAATGGCGGTCCTGGTTGGGCTGGTCGATGCTGCCGGTCGCCTGCTCATGTTCGAGGTACGGCCGATTCTCGACCTGCTTATGGGGGTCGGGTGGAGCCTGAAACACCTGCCAAACACCTGGGTGGCCCGGCGTCAGGCGCGCAAGATCGTCCAGGTCGACGACGGAGAACTCTTCAGGTACCAGCGGTCAGGGTCATTGTCTCTCGCTCAGTTGGGGTCGGACCTGACCATCTGGGCCAGGGCGCGGTCAAATCGATTGGGGCTCGCCTCTCGTTTGGATGAGGAGCGCATGTTCTGGCAGCGACCGGGTTTCGGCTACCTGATCGCGGCGTTGTTCGCGGTTGTCATCGGGACGCGTTCGCTGCTCCTATCGGGTATGCCGGTGGCCGGCTATGTCCTGGCGCTTCCGCAGGTTCCCGGTTCTGCGATCGCTTCGTATGGCGGTGCCTGGAATCCGATCGGGTTCGGGACGGCCGGACCCGGCCATCCGGCCGTGGCGGCCCTGGCCATGGTGCAGATGGTCTTTGCCGATTCTGCGCTGCTGCTGATAGTGACGGGATCGGTGCTGCTGGGACTTTTCGGGATGCGGCGACTACTCCGCACGTTCGGGATCGATGGGGTTCCGGCGGTGCTCGGTGGGTTGGCCGCGATGGGAACGCTCGCCGCAGTGGTCTATGGAGATGCTGGGTACTGGCCGGCGTTTCCGGCGATCGCCGCCACCCCGTGGATGATTACCAGTGTGGTGGTCGCCTGGCCGCAGGGACTCCGCCAACGGATCGGCCGCCTTGGAGGCTTGCTGTTGGCGAGTTTCGTGGTTGCTGCTTTCGCCCCGTTGGCCTTGTTCGGCGCACTACTGGTGGCCCTGTTGTGGGGGGTATTTGGTACCGGTTCGAAGTTTTCCGTCCTCATTAGAGCGTTGGTCGGTGGAATCGGTGGGCTGGCTGTGTTGGGTCCGTGGCTGTGGTTCTCGGCTCTTGGGGACGTGATCAACGGGGGATCCGCCTTGCCGTTTGCTCCACCGCTGTGGTGGGTGGTCGGTCTTGGGGTTGGGGTGTTTCTGGCCGTCTTGGCCGGATCCGAACCGTATCTGAATATTGCCGGAGTGGGAGCGCTGGTTCTGATAGCCGGTTCGGTTCTCCTATTGATCTCGGATGGCTTGGAGCCGTCTGCTGCCGGCATGGTGCTGGTCGCCCTCGGTACTGCATTGGTCGTGGGTGGGGTGGCCGGCGGGCTCCCTGGCCATACCGGCATCACCAGAATTGTGTTGATCCTCAGCCAGGTCGCCGTTGTGGCGGCGCTGGTGATGGTCGGCCTCACGATCGGAACCGGACGATGGGGATTGCCGGCGGATCGATATTCGGAAGTTGTCGAACTGGTGGCGGCTCGATCAGGCGATGCTCCACTCGGAAGGATTCTGTTTGTCGGCCCTGGCCTGCCAGGGCAAACTCGTCAGCTCAACGGCGTTCCCTATAAGGTCATGAATGGCGAGCTGAGCCTCGGCGAAGCGTGGTTGCCTGTCTACCGCGAAGCGGATCGTGAGCTGGAAATGGTTCTCTCGAGGGCGGTCGACCAGGATGTGTTGCGGCCCGGTCAGGACCTTGGCGAGTTGGGGATTCGATGGGTAGTTGCGACGGCTCCCACCGTGCTGAACCCGGCATTTGAAAGCAAGCTCGACCTTAAGGAACTGGCGGTGGGTGATGGGGCATTCACCGTATACGAAAACGTGTATCCGGCGTTTGTGGCCCGAACCGAGTCCGGTATGCCGTGGCGAGCTGACGGGGCGACCTTCGTCGGCGAGCCAGCCCCGCAGGTGCTGATCGCCGTCAATCCGACTCCATTCGGTCAATCGGACCTGCCGGTTGTGATGGATGGATCGACCGGAGTGATCGAAGCCTCAACCGATCAACTGGTACGGGTCTTCGCCTGGGCAGCGGCCGGCGCCTTGCTCCTCGCCGGGTTGGCGGCCGTTGTCGGGGTTCGGAACCGAGCATGAAGCGGACGACGTTGCTTCTGAGTCTCGTGGCGGCCGGACTGTTTGTCGCGTTGATTCCCGCCAGACCCGTGCCGACGATTCCGACCGTGCCAAGCAGTGTGATAGAGGTGCCGGTTTCGGCTACGAGTGTTGCCTACTGCGGATGGGTTCGGTCGGACTCTGCGATTGACATGTCGGTCCAGTTGGCGTCATCTCGCGACACTCAGGCCACCGTTACCGTCTTGCAGAACGGGGGAGTCGTTTCCAGCGAACCGCGGGTGGTTGCTCCCTTTGGTTCTGTGCGGGTCGCTTCGGTGCTCCCGGTGGGTGTTGAAGGATCGATCGTCGAGTTCGCCGCAGGACCGGCCGCAGCCACGGCTGTTGGCGACGGAGTCCTCGGTCTTGTGGCGGCCAGCTGTCCCTCTACGGTGCCAGATGTCTGGGTGCTCGGGGGCGGTTCGACCGCAGAGGGCCTCACTCTGGATCTTCGCCTGTTCAACCCTTTCCCGGAAGACGCCAAGCTGACGATCCGGGCATTGTCCGAGAACGGGAGCGAACCGGATCAAAGCCTGGAGGCGGTCTCGGTTCCGGCGCAGTCAGGCCGGACGATCGCGTTGACGGACATTCTCGGGTTTCGCGAGTGGCTCTCGGTTGAAATCGAGCAGGTCGATGGTCGGGTGATCCCTACGTTCGTTGAGCAAGCAAGCGCCGGTGGCGCCGCCGTCCTGTCTGGTGTGGCGGCTGCCAGCGAGTGGTATTTCCCGTTCGGGGGGGTTCCTGAGCTGGCGAACACACTCGTTCTCGTGAACCCGTCGGCGACGCCGATCGGTTATCAGGTTGGCCGGTCGACTTCGAGTGGGGCTGGTGACGAGCTTGATCGGGGGAGTGTTGATCCTCGACAGGTAGCTACGATCGAACTGGCGGCGGGCGAGGGGTACATTGTTCAGGCCGACGGTCCCATGGCAGCCTTCTTGGTTAGCCGGGGTGAGGGTGGTCGAGCGTCCGTGGCGGGATCGACTGTGTCTGCCAAAGATTGGCTCTTGCCGGGGGTCGGTGCCCTTCCGGAAACCACCGTGGTGATTCTCAACCCGACCCTCGATGACATTACCGCCACGGTGGTGAGCCGTCTCGGTCAGGACAAGGTGGTGGTTGCCGCAGGAGGGGTCACGTCCGTTTCAGCGCAGGTCTCCGAAGGAGGAATGCAGGTCTCGGCTACCGGTCCGGTGGTGGTCGGATGGTATGCGGTGAGCGAAAACGGAGTGGCGTACGCGATTGGACTGCCCTATGTCAATGAGTGAACCGGTCGGTCGACTCGTCATTCTCCTTGCCGTGGCCGCCGTGGTGGGGTTCAGTGTCTGGTTGGTACGACGGCTTGATAGACGTTCGCCCGTCCGCCGGCTACCGGCCGATCTCGGTCCATTCCCCGCGGCTTTGTACTTCGGGGACGCACTCTGTGCGTCGTGCATTCCTGCGGCCACGGCCATTGCCGCCGGTGAGCTGGAAGTGCGGAAATTCGAATGGGCTTCAAACGGTGATGTGTTTGATGCCCTTGAGATTTCCGAAGTGCCCCGGTTGATTGTGGCGGGCCGGACCGGGCAGGTTTTGTTCGATATCGGTGGTGTTCCCACTCCCCGGCAAATCGCCCGGGCGAAATTACAACTTTCCCGAGAATGACAAAATCGACTTACGCGCCAATCTGGCGCGTAAGAAAATTTCCTGAAATGCTTGGTGAATGAGGCTACGGTGCATATGCTCCACCCACATGCTTGAACATTGCGCACGCTGCGGGGCCCCAGCCGGGTCGATCATGTCCTATAACTATGCCGAGAGTGCGGTGTGGCTCGATGACCTTACGAGGTCAGTTGTCCCCGGGGCCGGGTATCCGGTGTGTGCGACCCACGCCGATCGGCTTACCCCTCCAATGGGTTGGACGCTCACCGACCGGCGCAATATTGTGCGACTATTCGCTCCCTCCGAGGTGGCCTGAGCGCAGTGGGTCTCGATCGGGATCTCCTCGACGATATCAAAGATCTCGATGAGCACGAACTGCGCCGATTGCTCATTCTCACCCAAGCCCATCTTGAGCGAACCGGAGCCATCGCCCAGGTCGGGGCGAGTCCGAAGGTGAGCCTTCGCCAGCAGTCGGTACGGTGCGGTCGTCCGACCTGCACAACCTGCCCTCATGGTCCCTACTGGTACGCGTATTGGCGCGAGAACGGAAAGCGCCGCAGTAAATACGTCGGCAAGCTCCTCGAGGAGGACTAGTCAGGTGCTTGGCGTAATGGTCCCGGGGTGCATACACTGCGGTCGGGCGGTCCTGCTATCTGGAGGTTTTCGCACATGATGTGCCCTACATGCCGCGTCGAAGACGTGATTGAAATTCACCAGAAGTTACCGGACGGTACTGAGATCGATTTTTTCTCATGCCATAAGTGTGACGAACGATGGTGGGACCATCAAGGACGAGAGATCGCACTTGCGGACGTACTGGAACTCGCCAGGAAGGCCCGCGCCTAGCGGGAGGGCCTCGGGCACAGCCGACCAGGCGGTGTCCCCATGGGTGCCGCGACTTGCAATCGCCGCCGTAACGGCGGCGATTTTCTTCGCCGTGCAACCCTGGCTCATTCTGACAATCAATACCCCGACCGGTGGGGACATGGGCGCCCATGTCCTTGGACCGGCAATCCTGCGCGACGATCTGCTGCCCAATTTCCAGATCCTCGGCTGGAGTGACGCCTGGTTCGCCGGGTTCCCGGCCTTCTACTTCTATTTCCCGTTGCCCTCACTGGTCATCGTCTTTCTCGATCTGCTGCTTCCGTACGGCGTGGCTTTCAAAATCGTGACGGTGGCGGGTTTGCTGGCTACTCCGGCTGCCTCATATGTGGTCGGGCGGGCCTTGGGGTTGGACCGGTGGGTTGGCACGGCGGCCGGAGTAGCAGGTGGGACCTTTGTCTTTATTGAGTCGTTCACGATCTTCGGAGGGAATGCTCCGTCGACGATGGCCGGCGAATTCTCATATTCATGGTCCTTTGCGTTGGGCTTGTTCTATCTGGCGACCCTGATCAAGGCCGTCCGGGTATCGCCACGGTATGTGCCGCTGGCGGTCCTGTTGCTGGCATGCACGGCTCTATCGCATGTGATTACGACTGGGATGTTCGTGCTGGCGAGCATTCCAATCCTGTTCTGGAAGCGGGGGTTCCTCAAGACGGGGGTGGTCTGGCTGTGGGGCTTTGCGGTGGCCGGTTTCTGGGCCGTACCGCTCATCGTCAGGCTCAATCAAACCTCTGACATGAGCTGGGTGCCGCTGAAGACCTGGGGGGAGATCCTCCCGGCCGAGATTTGGCTCTTGCTCCCTCCGGCGATGTTCGGGGCGGGATGGCTGATCCGACGAACCAAGAACTGGGCCCCGATGATCGTCCTGACGTTCATCCCGGTCTTGTACTTTTGGGTCCCCACGATCGCCAGTCAGATGGGTTGGTTCTCAGGAACCTGGAAGCTCTGGAATGGTCGGTTGTTGCCGTTCTGGTTCTTCGGCATATCGATGCTCACAGGTGTCACGGTCGGGGTGGTATCGAAGGCGGTTGCCAGGCGCCTACCGACCAGGGTTTCAGTTGGTTGGCTCAAGGCGCCGTTGCTGATCGGGGCCCTCGTCGCGTTGGCGGGGGGATTGTGGAAGGGGTCGGTCGAGGTCCAGTGGTGGGCCGGCGGCGTTGCGGCATTGGCGATTCTCGTTTGGGGGGGAGTGGAGATCGCCGGGGCGAAGGTAAAAACCGGCCCGTCGATGGTGCTCCTGGCCAGCGGGTTCATTCTCGTCCAGTCGCTGGCCGGATTGAGCTTCGTCTCCGGCTGGGCCGCATGGAACTTCAGCGGCTATGAACAGAAACCGGGATTTGACCAGTACCAACGACTCATGGAAGCGGTCGACGTCCTACCGGCTGGGCGAATTCAGTGGGAAGCCAACAACGACATGGACCGCGAGTACGGAACGCCGATGGCGCTCATGCTGTTTCCCTACTGGACCCGGCAAGCCTCGATGGAGGGACTCTTCTTTGAGTCATCCATCACCACGCCGTTTCACTTCATCAACGCTGGCGAGATGAGTTTCCGACCATCGAATCCGATTCCTGGTTTGACCTATCACAACTTCGACTTTGATCGCGGTATCGCCCACCTGGCCGTCTACGGTGTCGATTATTACGTGACGTTTACTCCTGAGGCAGCCGAGGAGGCGCTCGCCCATCCCGAACTCCGCGAAATTGCCCGGATCGACCCGCACCGGGTTTTCGCGTTGCCTCCGACTCAGCTGGTCGACGTTGCCGTCAATCAGCCGGTCGTCTTCGAAACCGAAGGTGGGCTAAGCCTGGGAAGTGAGGAAGCGTCGAACTTCAACGATGTGGCGCTCGAATGGTACGACGATCTCGAACTTCTCGATAATTGGCTGGTGGCGGACGGCCCGGCAGATTGGCCACGAATCGACGACCTTTCTCTGCTTGAGAGCGTATCGACACCCCTCAAGAATTCCGGGGTCGTGTCGAATGTTTTGAGTGATAACGGTCACTTCGAATTCGATACCACCGCCATCGGTGTACCTCATCTTGTGAAGGTATCGTACTTTCCAAACTGGCAAGCCACTGGAGCAGACGGGCCGTGGAGGGCCAGTCCGTCGTTGATGATCGTCGTCCCCACCGAGGGTCACGTCGAGATGGATTTCACAAGAACCATCTTTGAGAAGGTTGGTATTGCGATGACTGCATCCGGAATTGTTCTGCTGGTAGCCGGCTTTGTCGTCGCGAGAAGGAAAGAGGCATGAAAGCCTATCTGCTGAGCTTCTTCAATCGGACCAGTGCCAATCAGTTCATGAGGCTGGCCGTCATTGGCGGCTTGAATACAGTTCTTGACTTTGTGCTGGCCAATGTCTTCAAAGCTGGTTTGGGTTTTTCTTCCCAAGTCTCGGTTGTACTGGCGTTTACCACCGCCACCGGCGCCTCATATTTGATGAACCGTCGTTTCACCTTCTTGATCACCGATGGTAAGAAATCGATGCGGGAGACGGCGGCGTTTTTCCTTGTCAATGGCTTCGCCCTGGCCGTAACGTCCGGGTTTGTGGCACTGGCCGAACTGTGGTTCGGAGATAACCTCGCGGCCTTCAACGGAGCCAAGGTCGCCGCTACCGTGCTGGTTCTCTTTCCGAAGTTTGCCGGTTATCGAGACCTGGTGTTCCGACGTTCTCTTTCGAACGATGCCCGGAGCTGAACCAGTCCCTTAAGTGTTCGGGGAATTCGCTTCACAAAGGGAGTTCTGGCCGCCCGACGTTCTTCCACGATGATCGGTACCTCGGCAATGGAGAAGCCGGCTCGTTCGGATCGGATGACCAGTTCGGTATCGAAGAGATCCTTGTTGGACTGCACCGTGTCCAACATGGAATCGAGGACCGTCCGTCGGAACGCTTTGATTCCGTGGGTATCCGTGACCTTTGATCCGACGAGGAATTTAAGGAGCACGTTGAACCCGAATGTGCCAGTCCGGCGCAGCAGACTGCGGTGATCTTCGCTATCAGGGGCCCGTTTTGAGGCGATGACGATATCGGCGCTTGTAGCGATCAGACCGGCAACAAACGGGCCTGAGAAATAGTCAATGTCGAAATTCACGACCCAGTCGCCGTGTGCTTGTTCGAAGCCGGCTCGCATGGCGGCTCCGTAGTCGGGGAACGGCAGCGAAATGACCTCGGCTTTCCAACCGAGGGTGCGGAGATTCTCGCAGAGATCATTGGCCAGTTGGGCGGTGCCGTCGGTCGAGCCGTTCTCCACGACGATCAACTCTTGCGGACTGCCGGTGGCGTCGACGATTTCGTTGGTCATGGCCGGAAGGAAGTCTGCGATGTAGGCGGCCTCGTTGTGAACCGGCACAACAATGGATAGCAAAGGCATCGTCAGAGTCTAGAGCCAGCCAGACGATCTGGATCCGGCCTATCATGGTTGAACCTGCCAACGGAGTCTCCGATTCAGCTCGACGCCATCTTCAAGGCCTATGACATACGTGGGCGAACCGACACTGGTGAGCTTGACAGCGAGGCGGCTCGGGCCATCGGCCGGGCCTTTGCCGGGTTCATTTCCGCCCAGTATCCCAACGTCCTCGAGGTCGTCGTCGGGCGTGATTGTCGCGACTCTTCGCCATGGTTGGCAGATGCTCTTATGACTGGAATCCAGGTCGGGGGCTTGAATGTCGCCGATGCCGGTGAGGTGGCTACCGACATGATCTACTACGCCTCGGGTGCTGGAGAGGTGCCAGGAGTCATGATCACGGCCTCGCACAACCCATCTGAATACAACGGGATCAAGTTGTGTGGCCCTGGTGCCAGGCCAATCGGGGTTGAATCCGGCCTCATCGATATTCGCCAGATGGCGGGGGAGTCGTTGCCAGACGTCGCTTCGCAAGGTGGGCGTCATGCGGTCTCGATCGCAGCTGGATACATTGATCATCTCTTTTCGATTGTCGACGCCGCAGCCATCTCCGACCTGAAAGTGGCGGTCGATGGAGGCAATGGGATGGCAGGAGTCGTGGTCGAGGACGTCTTTGCCCGAATGGCTGCTTCACTGGTTGGTCTTTATCTTGAGCCTGATGGGACGTT
>JAENVV010000247.1 GCA_016650365.1 Acidimicrobiia bacterium | reverse complement strand
GCCCTCGCCCGCGAAGTGTGGGACCCTTCAGATGCCGTTTGGTACTCGCGCATCGGTGTTGGCTGGTTTCTGCTGGGGCTCGCCTCGCTGAGCATTCCCTACCGCATGCCGGACCAAGCCGCCGCAAGCCCCTTGAGAGTTGTCGCTCCATAACTGGCAGGAAAGAGCTGCCGATTCCTTACATACGCACCACGACGAAGGATTCGTTCTCGAACCACAAGCCGTCGTGCTGCTGTAATACCTTTTCGGTTGCCTCGATGTAGGCCGCTCCTGATCGCATTGCCTCGCCGGTTCGGGCGTCGTCGATTTGAGCAACGTACACGGCCGCGTTCCATGCCGCGATGAGCATCGAGGTTCCGATGCTGCTGTCAGAATGTTCGGGCAGGTCGTGAAGCCCGTAGGTGAACAACGAGTTGGCGTCGTCGGATCCCTCGATACGCAGTGGAACAGGAGATTCGGCAAGCCGGTCGATGATGGCCTCACGGGGACTCGTGAACGGCTCTTCGCCTGGCCAGATCGACCGGATGATGTCCATGCCCGGGTCGCGACCGGTCGCTTGGACCACCACCATCCGGCCCCCTGGCGCCAACGATTCAGCCAGCGGTCCGAGCACCTTGTCAACTTTGAACGCTGCGCTCGCCCGGCTCCGATATGGCTGAGCGGCGATGACGAGGTCGTATTGGCCGTCGAGAGTGCCGCCCTTCGGAATGAGGTGTTCGAGGGCGAAGGCGTGGTCCTGTCGATAGAGCACAAGCACCGTCGGATCCACGTAGAGCGGGTTTCCGGTGGTCGGCGATAACTCGGTTTGCCATCCGTCGGCGACCAGGTCGCCGAGGTCCCGCAGTTGGCGCCCGAACTCATGGGCGGTCGTTCCCTTCAACGGAACGTCGCGCCACTTGACTTCGCGCCCCGATTGTGGCCTCAACCATGGAGCTTCGCGGTAGTACATGTTCGTGACGATCACGACCGTTTCCGGGTGCTCGGCGAATCGGGTGTGTAGTTTCATCAGGCTGAGGCGGGTGTCCTCCATGCTGATTTCTTTGCCAACCACGACGAACGGGATGGTCGGGTACCGATGATGCATTTCCTCCAGGACTTGATGCAGCACAGTCGCATCGCCCATCCCAGCATCAAACACACGCATCGCCGGCGGCGACGGTGAAAGTAGTTCGAGTTCGCGCCCGACTCGCTGGGCGATCTTGTCCTTCTCGTTCGTCGTCGTGACGAACAACAGGTACTTCTCGCGATTGTCATAGAACCGGAACGGATGCGCTCGTGACGTCATGGCCCCATTCTCACCGATTCGGGCGAGTCGGTTCGATCTCTGGAAGGTTCGGTCATAGTGAACGAGGACGCCAACGCCGGGCGCAGCACGGAAGGACCGCAGCCGATAACGGTCGTAGTGTGATAGAGATCATCAAGGAGGAGCTGACCGTGCAAAGGCAGGTAACCCTGAGAGTTGTCGCCTTGCTGGCCATGCTTTCGACCACAGGATGCTCGGAGGCAGTTCACGGGCCGGTGATCGAGGGTAATCGGCGCAATGGTGGCACCGACGCTGGAGTGTTCGGGGTGGTCGTCATTGAATCGGATTGCCTATACCTGCAAATACCCGGGAGTGACGGTCGGTCTCCGGTCATCTGGCCGCATGGAACGTCGTGGAATCACAACGAATCAGCGATCGAGCTCTCTGACGGAACTCTTGTCTACGAAGGAGATGAGGTCCATGGCGCAGGCGGATACCACAGCGAACCGAACCTGAGCGAGTTCACTGTTGCGGAGGGAGTCGAGCTAGCCCTGGCGTGTGTGGACAACCCGTACGCTGAGATCGCCATCTTCAACTCGAACGACCATATCGATACTCAGCGATGAGCGACAGCGGTCCATCGCCCGAACGGGAAACGGTCGCCCGTGGACCTGTCCATTGATCGTTCTGGACGCACCAGGACTGGCGGCTGGGCCGCTCTTCCCTCGAGTACACCCGGGGCAGCGACAGTCATTCGCCATCCTGTCAGTCTGGAGCAATGCCAGAAAGAGGACCACCGGGCCTGATCACTGGCAGTTCGGGCTCTGTGGACTGGTCGGCTAGCCGGGCCGCCATTTCTGCCTCAATCTGGGCGGTCAGGGCGGCCATCCGTCCGTCGAAGAGTTCCCGGAATCCCGGTTCGAGGCCTTGCATTACGGCCTGGTGCTTGGCGCTCTTCGGCGGTGCGTATCGGAAGTGGACGATGGTCCCGGTGGCGGTTGGCTCAAGTTCGATCGTCTCAAGCATCTTGATGGGTCCGACGGGCGTGATGTGTGTCCCGCGATCTGTCAGGTAGTCGTACGGACGCCAGTCAAGGATCTCTTCGACGACGCCGCCGTCAGCGCCATGACGACAGTGGTTGGTGGCGCCGACCGTCCGTCGGCCGCCCGGGCTATCGGTGACGACCTCGTCGGTGCCAATCTGCCAGGAAGGCCGCCGGCCAGGGGCGGTGAGAAACTCCCAGGCGAGCTGCGGTGGAGCGCTTGTGCCCTGGGTCACCGTGAACCACGACTGCTCGGGGGTCACGAACACCCGCTGGCGAGCCTCTTCCTCTCCCCAGCGGCGGTCGAGATCGTGGACCCACATCTCGACGTCGCCGAGGTGCTCGTACGACTCGACGAACGGGCTCATCCCAAGTGCTTCTGGATAAAGGCCCATTTGGTCGGCACAGGCCCGAGTCACCAGGGCATAGGCGCTGATGCCGAGTCGCTCAACCACCTCGTTCTTGAGCAGCCGGTGGACAACGATCACGTCTGGCCCCAGCAGTTCCTCCCGTCCGGCGATCTTCTGGCGCAGTGCTTCGCCGTGGTGGACAACGAACTTGAGGTTGAGATCGGGGATGCGCACGCATGCGTTACAGGGACATGAGGTCGCTTGTGTCACATCCCGGCGGCGTCGCCGGAACCCGAAGTAGCAGCGTTCGATCGTGTCCAACAAGAGCGAGCCGTCGAGGTTACCGTCCGGGGCAAAGACGAACGCCGCATCACCCTCAAGCTTGGCAAGCCGGAACGTCGGGCGAAGCGCCGTAACGATGGTCCCGATCAGGTCGGCCAGGATGTCCTGGGCGTGATCAAGCTCGACACCGCAAGATACTTCGTGTAGTCGGAAATGTCGGCGATGAGGAGGCAAACGGGTTCGGCCTGAAGCATGGTCGTCTCCTTGGACTACATCCGGAAAGCGTCACTTCTGCCGTCGGGACTCTCAGCGGTACTGGACACAAACATCGTACGGCGTCGATCCATTGTTTCGGTTCCTAACCGGCGGGTTTTATTCCATCGGACCTGCCGCGGACAGCTGAGATCGCTGTATTCAACTCGAACGACCATATAGATACTCCGCGGTGGGCGAAGTCTGGAGCATGCCTGGAGGCTCTCGTTGTTGGGTGGGTATCGGTGTCTGACTCCGTTCACGCCATACCAGGACCGCTATCGTCGGCCTACGTGGCGAACTTATCCGATAATTTCGATCTTTGTAACCGGTTGCGACGCCCCCGGTGCGGACGATGAGCTCAGCAGGATCGGGCGGTGCCATCAGATGGGATTCGCCGTTTGCCGATGATGTCGGGTTCGCGCAGGTGGAGTTGGATCAGATTGACATGGATTCCGTTTTCTGCGACCCGCTCGCCGCCGGCGAACTGAACGCGCTCGGCGATAGGCCGACGGAGGCGCGACGCCTTGAGTTTGCGGCGGGGCGGGCGGCTGCCCGACAGGCGCTACGTGGCCTCGGCGTGGATGACACTCCTGTGCTGATCGGTGATCGCCGCCAACCCATCTGGCCTCCCGGCACGATCGGGTCGATCACGCACTCGGATGGGACGGCCTTGGCCGCGGCGACCTGGGAAAGGAACTGGTCAGGAGTCGGTCTGGATATCGAGAGCCTCCATCGCTACTTCGCGGACCTCCTGGCAATGATCACGACCGAACCGGAACGGGCCGGGTTGAACCCATTGCTCGAATCGGCGCCCGATCGGACGCCGGTGGCGGTCTTTGCCGCCAAAGAGGCCCTCTACAAGGCGTTATCCCCACGAGTCGGGAAGCTCTTCGGTTTTGATGTGGCACACGCTCGACCGGGACCAAAACCAGGCTGGCTTACCCTCGAATTACTCGAGGACCTTGCTCCCGACGTGCGGGCGGGAATGACGTACCCGGTCCAGACCATATGGCGCCATCAACTGGTCCTGGCCTCATCGGCCATCGCGGCGGCGTAGAAACGCCGACGCTGGTCGCGCCGAATCTCACCTCGAAACGATGCGACCGTCTTTGAGTTCGATGACTTCGTCGACCCCACCAAGCACAGAAGGATTGTGGGTGATCAGCAGGACTGCCGGACGTGGCCGGAGCGTGGCAATGTTGTTGATGACGGCGTAGAGGGCGTCCCGGTCGAGATGGTTTGTCGGCTCATCGAGGATGAGGATGCTCGGCCGGTGGATGACGGCACGGGCGATGGCCAGTCGCTGCCGCTGACCACCGGAAAGAAAGACGCCTTCGTCGCCGACGTTTGTGTCCAGTCCATCCGGTAGGCTCTCGACGAATGACGCCTCGGCGATTTTGAGCGCCCGATCGATGTCGTCACGATTCAGTCCGCTTCGACCATACGTGATGTTGTCGGCTACTGATCCGGATAGGAGCACCGTGTGCTGCGGGACGACCCCCATCATCCTGCGAAGCGAAATCATGTCGATGTCGGGATAGGGAACGGAGTCGGCCAGGAGTTGGCCGCGGCTCGGGCGGTAGAAGCCGAGAATCAAACTGACCAAGGTTGACTTCCCCGAGCCGTTCGGACCCGTGATGGCGGTGACGCTTCCTGGGTGCAGTTCCAGTGAGACGCCATTCAAGACTACGTCTTTTCCGTATCCGAACGTCACATCAACCACTTGAATGTGACCCGTAAAGTCGATCTGCTTCGACCCTTGATACGGCCGAGCGTCCACTTCTGTGAGCAGTGTGTCGAGATGGGCGAGAGATGTGAAGCCCTCGATCACCGCCGGCACGCGAAGGGCTATTCCTCCAAGCGGGCCGCGCATGAGCGCAAACCCGGCATAGAACGAGATGAGATCTCCGAACGTCAGTTTGTCCTGGGTCACGAAGATGCCGCCAACGATCAGAACGGTAGCTCCGGCGAGCGCCAGCAAGGTGGTCTGGGAAAGCGAATACGCTTTGTTCCAGACGGATTGTTGTACACCGGCCTCCTCCAACTCGGCCGCCCGAATGGTGATCCGATCCATCTCTATGTCTTCTGCTCCGTGGGTGCGGATCAAGTCCATGGTTCTCAGGATGCGCAGAACGTCACGACTGAAGTGTTCGAACATGCGGTGTTGATGGCGAACCCGTTTCCGGAGAACCCGCCCCAGGAGTCGACCCGAAATCATGATGGCGGGGCCAAAGCCAAGTGTCACGGCTGCGAGAACCGAATTCATCCTGACGAGGACGACTCCGATCCCGATCACGACCACGAAACCGGGAAGATAGGTGTCAAAAACTGCCTTGGTCCCGCGATCGATGCGTTCGGACTCTTGGACGATCTGGTCATGGAGAACAGACGGCTCCTGGGATGTGACGAATGTCCGACTCACGAGGAACAGTTTCTCGACGGCGTCGCGCCGGAGACGCTTGATGGCATCCCGGACGACCGAGGCCGTGACGTATCCGCCTCCCAGCGATAGCGCAGCACCAACCAGGGTCAGCCCGAGAATTGCCGCGCCGATCAGCAACAGCTGCTTGACGTCGCCCTCCGGGATGGCGTCGTCGATGGCTTGCTTGACGAAGATCGGTATTGGAATCAAGGTGAGCGCATTCAGAACTGAGAGAACGACCCCACCTAGAAGTCGGCCTCGCGAGGAGCGATAGAGCCTCATATAGCGTCGGAACGCCGGCCACTTCATCTCGGATCCTCCACTTGAGCCGGTGTCCCGTTGAGAGCCGCCGCGATGTAGGTCGCCACCATCTCGGCATGGGGAGCTCGCATCAGTGATTGCTCGCCCCGATGGGTACCGGCCACCCCAACGACTTCGAGATTCAAGCCGGTGACCGCCTGCCAGGCAGCGATGGCCGGACCCTTCGACGGGTCGGCGGGGTCACCCGCCAGGATATAGAGCACCCGTCCATCGTACGGCCCTGGCTCGTAGGTCGAGGCCGCCTTCGTCGCTGCCCGGAACATCAGCCTCTCGACCAGCCGAGGGCTGAGCGGTCGATCGGTAAGGCGAGCGATGACCGTCTTCGGCCCATGGCGGAGGCGGCCGCCGAGTCGACGCGTGCGACGAGCCAGGCCTTTTCCCATTCGCCTGAGGTAGCGCTCCTCAGAGTGGGGGCTCGGCGATCGTTTCCTTTCGGTGCTGGCGCCGACTGTGCCGCCCGGGCGCGCACGGGCATCGATCACCACGACGAGTTCGATGGCTTCTCCCTCGGAACGAAGCCGCCTGGCCACCTCGAACGCGATAAGCCCGCCCAAGGAGTAACCAACGAGAACGTATGGACCAGTGAGTCCCTCTGATTTCATCGCAGCGCGGCAGTGGTCTGCTAGCGACTCGATCGTCTTGAGTGGTGAAGACTTCCCATCTAGACCGACGGCCTCAATACCGATGATCGGCCGACCGACGTCAAGGGTGCGAGACATCAACTCATACGTCATGACATTGCCCCCGGCCGGAGGCATGCAGACGATGGGATTGTGTCCGGCGCCCGGCCTGATAGTGACCGCGAGGCTGGTTCTCTCAGGTGCCGGCGCACTGATCCGGTCGGTTAGTGCGGCCAGCGTCGGCACCTCGAACAAAGCCGAGAGGGGCAGGCGCTCGCCGAACTGTTTCTCGATGGCTGCCATGAGTCGGATAGCCAGCAGGGAGTGTCCGCCGAGGTCGAAGAAGTTTGAATCCGCCCCGATGCCTTCGATCTCCAGCGTCTGCTCCCACAGACGGGCCATCGCGATCTGAGCGCTTCCCTGGGGTGGCTGGAACGCCCGGGGGGCCACTGCGGGAGAGGGGAGAGCGGCCTCATCAACCTTGCCGTTTGCCGTGAGGGGCAGGGCGTCGACCACGACAATCGCGGATGGAATCATGAAGCCTGGTAGGAGCGGGGCGAGATGGGCAAGGGCCGTCTGTGGCGTGACTTGCCCGACGACGTAGGCAACGAGTCGTGAATCAACCCCGCTGGATCGCACTACGACGTGTGCTTGTTTGATCCCGGGATGGTTGCGGAGGTGGGCTTCGATTTCACCCGGCTCGATCCGAAATCCCCGCAGTTTGATCTGCCGGTCGATTCTTCCGAGGAACTCGATGTCGCCGTCACGCCGGCGGCGTACGAGGTCTCCTGTCCGGTACGCCCGTTGCCCGCCAAGGTTCACGAATCGCTCTGCAGTGGATTCTGGGTTCCCGCGATATCCGGCGGCGACACCGAGCCCTCCCACGACCAATTCGCCGGGGGCGCCCGTGGGGAGCGGGTTGAGGTTCGCGTCGACTACGGCAACCGACGCGCCTGAAATAGCGGTCCCGATCGGAACGGTTCTGGCACGATCCGGCACGGTCGTGACGAGTTTCCATGCCGCGAACGTGGTCGTCTCGGTCGGTCCGTAGGCATTCACCAGTCTCCGCGGCGGACCGGATTCGAGACACGACCGAACGGCGTCCGGGTCCACCGCTTCGCCTCCGACGAGGAGAGTGTCAAGCGATTCGAAGGCGGCGGGGGTATGGCGAATCACCGCATTGAACAGGGCGGTCGTCAGAAACATGACCGTGATCCCGCTGGAGCGGATGGCGTCTGCGAGTTTTTCCGGGGAGAGCAAGGTGGCATTGTCCAGGACGTAAAGGGTCGCTCCATTGAGAAGAGCCCCCCACATCTCGAACGTTGCCGCATCGAACCCGGTGTTCGAGGCGAACCCGATGACCGAATCGCGCGACAGGTCGACATAGTTCGGTTCGCAGACGAGGTTGACGATCGACTGTTCCTCGATCTCCACACCTTTTGGTGACCCGGTGGAACCCGACGTGTACATGATGTAGGCGATGCGATCCGACGTTTCCGGGTCGGGCTTGCCCAACACTGTTCTGACCTCGATGAGCGGATTGTGGATGTCTTTGCCTCGTGACAGAATCGCTTTCAGTCGGGCGTCTTGCGCGATCGTATCGACCCTCGCTTGCGGATAGGCGAGGTCGAGGGGTACGTAGACCGCTCCAGAGCGCAAGATCCCTACGATCGCTGCAACGATGTCGGCGCCCCGCGGCATTTGGACGCCCACCGCGTCACCGGCTTCGATGCCTGCGTCTCCCAAGGCGGTGGCGATCCGATGCGACGCCGCGGCGACCTCGCCGTAGGAATAGGACTTCTTGCCATCGACGACGGCAACGGCCGACCCGACTTGTTCAAACATTCGGTCGGTGAGGTCGATGAGCCGGGTGTTGGCGATCGATCTTGGCTCAGGCACTTGGGTGGGACCCTCAGCTCGCAGAGACTCGATCGGGCGGTCCGAGTCTTTGCCGGTGACCAGAAGCAGTTCTGTGTAATGCTCGGCCATGGCGAGCACCGTGTCTTTGTCGAAGAGGTCGTTTCTGAACTCCATGAGGAAAGTCACCCCGCCGTTTCGGTTCGTGACGTGGGTCCGGAGGTCGTACTTCGCCGGGTGAGAGCCGAGGTCGACGCCCAGCGGAACGGTGGAAAGACCCGGCAACGAAACTCCCGGCGATTGTCCGGATCTCATGTCGAACATCGTCTGGAAGATGGGTGTCCGTGACGGATCCCTCGGTGCGTCGAGATGTTCCACGACAGCTTCGAATGGAACGTGTCGGTGCGCCAGCGCCTCGAGCACCGACGAGCGGATGTGTTTGAGCAGTCCTCGAATGGTGAGACCAGGCTCGATTCGTATCCGGATCGGAACCGGGTTCACAAAGAAGCCGACAACGTTCTCCAACTCCAGGTTATTGCGCTCCGTGCTCGGGATCCCGATGACGAAGTCGTTCTGACGGGTGAATCTGTGGACGAGGAGGGCATAAACGGCCAGGTAGGTCATGAACGATGTCATACCTTCGTCACGCGCCAGACGCTCGACCTCTGCGGAAACTTCTCGATCGACCTCAAACCGAACGACCCCGGCTTCTCCCTCCGGCTGGGGTGGTCGGATTCTGTCGGTGGGTAGATCCAGACTCGACGTCGAACCCTCCAGGGCCCTCAGCCACCAGTTCAGATCGGGATCGTCCGCCGTCAGTTGCTGTTGCTGGTGCCGTGCAAACTCCGCGTATGTCGTTGCCGCGTTCGGTAATTCGGCGGCACGACCCTCGACGTGCGCCGTATAGAGCTCTTGGAGATCGCGACGAATGAGTTCCATGGAATCGGCGTCGGTAGCGATGTGGTGCGCCACGATCGAGAGAATGTGGTCGTCGTGAGCGATGCGGAAGACCTTGGTGCGAATCGGGTATTCCGTGGCGAGGTCGAACGGTGCGAACGCCTCGTGACGCAGCGCAGCCGCCAGGTCCATGGAAGCTTCGACCTCGACCAGTTCGATGGGGTGCGGCGATGGTGTCTCAACCACCTGGAACGGGACACCATTTTCTTCCTGGATTTTCGTCCGGAATACCGGATGGCGCGTCACGATCCTGTCCATTGCGTAGTGCAGCGCCGGCAATGAAAGCCCCCCTTTAAGGCGCAAACGCCACGGGGTGTGGTAGTTGCCGACTTCGGGTGTCAGCATCTGGAGAAACCACAACCGACGCTGGGCGAACGACAGAGGACTCCGTTCGTTGCCTTGGGCGGCTGGCGGCGCTTGTTCGGGCGCCGGTTCGCCGCTTCGATAACGCTCGAGTTCGCGTACGAAGGATCGCGGAGTGGGTGCCTCGAATATGGTGCTGATCGGCAACCCGACATCCCACTCGGTATCGACCCGTGAGAAGGCCCGGATCGCTGTCAATGAGTGACCGCCCAATTCGAAGAAGTTGTCATCGGGGCCGACTTCGGTACCGATCACCTCGCGCCAGATCTCACACATGCGGGCAAGTAGTGCTGGATCGACCTCATCCGTCGTCAGCGAGGCGCGGGGGGAAGCCATCGTCCGGTTTGGTGAAGCTAGGACCTCGCGCGACTGGGTATGCATCGGCGCGTCGGGATTCGACACCAGGCGGTCGCCGATGTCGTCGAAGTCTTCAACGAGTCTGACGATGGTTGATTCGTCAAAGAGGTCGGTGTTGTAGACCAGGTTTCCGTTTATCGATGTCTGGTCGTTCCCGAGGTACATTGTGTAGTCGAACTTGGATGCCTCAGCCACTCTCTCGATGGATTCGGCTCCGACGTCGGCGAAAGCCGGATCGGCGGCGAATGCCGACACACCGAATTGGAAGAAGACCTGGAACAACGGCGTGCGATCGGCATGGCGAGCCGGAGCAACCGTCCGTACCACCTGCTCGAATGGCACCTCGCGGTGGTCATAGGCGGCCAGGAGCGAAGAACGGACGGAACGGACAACCTCGCGAAAAGTTGATCCTGGTTCAAGGGTATGTCGGATTGCCAGCGTGTTGACGAGAAAGCCGATCAAGCCCTGCGTGTCGGCAGAGCCCCGGTCGGCACTGGGAATGCCAACGACGACGTCGTCGCTACCCGAGCGCTCGTGAAGGTGCGAGACGAACACCGCCAGGCTCAGCATGAACGGCGTCACGGACTCCTCACGGGCCAGTGCCATGAAGCGGGCCTGGTCGGTCTTCGTGAGTACGAACCTGTGATTGCGCCCGGTAAAGGTCATGATGTCCGGCCGTGGCCGGTCTGGTTTGAGGTCAATCGAGTCCGGGACGCCTTCCAGCTGCCCACGCCAAAAGGCGAGATCTGGCTTGTACGTTCCGTCGTCGAGCGATTGGCGCTGCCTGATCGCGTAGTCGATGTATTGGATCGGCATCGGATCAAGTTCTGGATTGGATCCGGCAAGGAGCGCGTTGTACGTTGCAGAGAGCTCGCTGAACAGGATCGGCAACGACCACCCATCGCTGGCGATATGGTGCACGACGGTAATCAGGATGTGTTCTTCAGACGAGATCCGCACGATGGTGGTCCGCCAGACCGGTTCGCTGGCCAGATCGAACGAGTGTGCCGCTTCCTCCTGGCCGATCCGTGCGGCTTCGGCCTGTCTATCTCCAGCCCGCTCGCCGAGATCGATCACGACGAACCGAATTGGACCAGGCGCATCGACGACCTGGATGGGTTCCCCATCGGTTGCCACGTATCGGGTGCGAAGGATCTCATGGCGCGTCGCCATGAGATCGCAGGCACGCTGGAGGATTTCGATGTCGAGTGGACCTCGGAGACGGTGAATCTTCGTGATGCTGTAGTTGGCACTACCCGGGTACATGCGGTCCAGCACCCAGAGCCGCAACTGGGCAGAAGACAAGGGGGCGCGTTTTACGTGAGGAGAGTCCGAAGAGGACGCCCGACTTCGTGCCTCGAGCAGCGCACGCTTGGCGGGCGACAACTGGGCGATCCGACTGGCGGTGTCTTGTGGTGCGGGCTCCTGCCGCGACGACGCTTCAGAGAGGCGACGTTCCAATAGGGCCCGTTTCGCCTGCGAAAGCGACGCAATTCGATCTGGGGGGTTAGTTGGGCGATCGGGGGTCAAGTTGGTCGATTCTCCAACCATGGTCGCGATCTGGGCTCGGTCGATTTTGCCGTTCGCATTGACCGGCAATGTATCGACCACGACATATCGGGCCGGGATGGCGACCCTGGAGACCTTCGAGCGGAGGTGATCCCGGAGAGATGCGGTCGTCGGCGCATCGGATGTCGCCACGATGGCTGCATCCAGCCGGGTGATCCGACCGCCGTTCTGGACCGGGACTACTGCGGCCCGCTTGACGCCCGGGTGCTCTTCGAGGATCGCCTCGATCTCCTCCGGCTCGACCCTCACGCCGAGAATTTTTATCTGAAAATCGGTTCTTCCCGACACGACAAAAGTCCCATCGTCTCGCCTGGTGCCCACATCCCCCGTTCGGTAGACGATGTCATCGGGATCACCAGTGAGCGGATTGGAGACGAAGCTCTGGTCGTCTTTGACGTTGACATACCCGAGGGTGCCGAAGTCGGTCCGGATGACGATCTCACCGTTCGGGGCCTCCTGGCCGTGCTCGTCGAGAACGAGGATCTCGGTTCCCGGAAGGGGTCTCCCTACGGGGATAGGTTCGCCGGGAGTGACGTCACCGATCACGTGGAAGGTGCGGATGAATGTGGTTTCGGTTGGACCGTAGAAGTTCACGAGATCGCCCGAAGGGTTCACCCGGGCCCGCCAGTCCAAAACGAGACGGGGAGTGACGATCTCTCCCGAGAAGAAGACCCAACGGAGGCTCGATGTGGAGGTTTCGACACCTTCGAGCCACAGTTCGGCGTGGGACGGAGTGACATTCGTAATGGTTATCCGTTGCCTTCGGAGCCAGGCGATCGCGTCGTCCGGGTCCATGGGATCGGGGGTGACTACGATCCGCGCTCCACTGATGAGCGGGACGAAGATCTCTCGCATTACGGCATCGAACCCGAGATTGCGGCTCAGGGATACCCGGTCGGTCTCGCCGATCTCGAAGGTCTCCGCCATCCAGTGCATGAACTGCGTGAAACCGCCCGATGAGCCGAGGATCCCTTTCGGTTTTCCGGTCGATCCCGACGTGAAGAAGATGTATGCCGGATCAGATGAAGACCTGGCGACGACTTCGAGTGTTCCGGTTTCCAACTCCTGGTCGGGCCAGGCGGGAATACGTAGCAACGAAATCCCCTCTGACTCGATCGCGACTCCCTCGCCGATCTGGATGATCAGGTTCGCCTCGGAGTCCCTGACCATGAGGCGGCGCCGGTCGGCGGGCGTCGACCAGTCGAGGGGAACGACGACTCCGCCCCGAGAGAGCGTGGCGAGCATGGCCGCTACCACGGCCGGGCCGCGGGGGCCGATGATGACCACGCGGGTACTTGGAGACACCCCGTGTTTGGCCAAGGAATCGGCGAGATACGCCGACCAGTCGAGGAGCTGTCGGTTGGTCATGGCCCGCCCGGATGCCTCGATCGCAACCCGGTCCGGATATTGACTGGCGCGTTCTGCGAACGTCCCGACGAGCGAGGGAAACTCGTCTTGGTGAACGCGGCCACGAGCGTTGAGTTTGTTGCTCATCACAGGTCTCCGGCGTCGAGTCGTCGGAGCATTGCCTCGGCCTCCTCGTCGGACATTTGCTCGAGGGCAGT